>JAUWMK010000432.1 GCA_030613185.1 Promethearchaeum sp. | reverse complement strand
CTTTTTTAAATCTTTTTTGAATTCGAGCCCATGCTCATAATAAAGTTCTGCCGTTTTTTTTGCGTTACCAACAGCTTTTTCATCCAATTTTTTAATTAGTTTTGCTGGATGCCCCATAATAAGACTCATTTCAGGAAATTTTTTTTTCTCGGTGATTAAAGAACCTGCACCAACCAAGGATCCGCGACCAATGGTTGTTTTTCCCATTACTATTGAACCTATTCCAATTGTCACTAAATCCTTTAAGGTACAACCGTGTAATAAACATTTGTGCCCAATTGTATTATATTCGCCAATTACGGTTCCAGAATCAGGTAAACCATGTATAATAGTTCCACTTTGAATATTTGTAAATTTACCAATTTTTACACTGGTTCCAAGCCCTTCAATTATAACACCGGGAAAGATAGTGCAGCCTTCCTCAATCTCAACATCACCAAGTATGATTACGTCATCAGCAATGAACGCAACATCTGTACTAATTTTAGGTTTAATATCTCTTAAAGCATAAATATTCATTTTCTAATCTTCATCTTCCTTTAGAAAATTGGTAAGAGTTTTTGCATCTTGACCCTGCTTTTTAATGGTAATTGATGATCCAATCCCTAAAATTCGCCTTTCAATTTGCTGAATTTCAATAACTGAGATGACTCCACGCCTAATCATCCCTTGTCGGAGATATTGCATCAACAAATCCAACTCAGACATAATCTGTGGAGGAAAAATTTTTTGACGGATCTTTATGTATAAATCATAATTTCGTTCTTTAATCGCGCTAAGATACCGATTAGCATTAGGTGCGAGCAATATAGCGAGAATCTGATCCATTTTATTATCTGTAGGCATTTCTGCCCTTTGAGATCGTTGTTCTGCTAGTTTTTTCTGCTTTAGGATTTCTTGCATTTTTTCCATTCTAATGCGGCGTAATTCATCATCCATTTCATGTTAAGTAAATCAATAAAAAAAGAAAAATTTTATGATATTTAATTCAAAATTTCTAAGAACTGAATTAACCTGTGTTGCTAAGGATTTGTTTCCCACCAGCACTTTTCCAATATTTATGGAGATTATTTGGGTTTGAAAATATCTGTACCCATATGTCCTGCATTTTTGCAATTGATAAATTATTGGATTTGGTATTTGAGATCTGACTTACTTTTTTCAAGAGTATTTCTTTACTTGGGATTAATTTAAGTTGATTTTGAACCCAATGATAAGTTTTATTCAATTTCACCCATTCATTAATTTGTTTCTTCACTATTGCGTTAACCGTTTGTGATTCTATGTTATATTCCATTTTCCGGTTATTGGGTTGATAAATTATTGTCTCTCGCCCTAAAATTTTCCAGAATGAATATTTTATACCTTCAATTATTGCTGAAAGGAATAAAATCGAGGATTTAAGCCTATCTATTGCCTTAGGTTTTCCCAATACATCTCGTGCCAATTCTATTGCATATTTTGTTTTTCTACGAATTAATTTATTGGGTGATAATAAATATAATGTTAGAAGCGTAGGACGGCTGACCATAGCAACTCGTTCAATTTTGCGAATCCGATATTTGAAATATGCATCATGATGCGGATTATCCGTTTTTTCATATTGTAATGTATCTGGATTCCAATTTAATCCGTTTTCTTCCCGGTACTTGAAATCTTCTCGAGCAGTTTTAAGCCCTAGAAGAGCAGTAATTGTCATATTTAAAAGACCTGAACCATTGTGAAGATATTTCTTTCTAAAAGCATCTTTCAAATATTTAAAATGTTTTTTCGGATCATTGATATGAGGATGAATCCAATTCAATTCTTCTGCTCCAGTATGTTTTGTATATGGGACATCTTCTAAACTTTTTAGCTTAGAGGTTTCTTTTAACCTCATGTAAAGTGTTGTTTTTGGGAGTGGAGTATAGTTCATGAATTGAGTGAGATCTGCTCCCAAGCTAATTACCCAATCGATATCATCTTGTAATGCTTTTTCATCATGGTGTTCTAAGAATAATATGGCAGATGAATTCACAGTAATACCTTTTCGTTGGAGTTCCTTAAACAATTTCTTAAAATCAACATTTTGTACTTTTTTATGAGCCCATTTTTTTGATTCTACACCTATCCAAACCATTTTCACACCGAGGCGTACAAGAAAATCAATTCCCAAGAACATTACCGTTTCAGCTGATGAAAAGATCTCAAAAGCGTAATTCTTCATATTTTCATCCATGAATTTTAGTAAATCGCGGGCAGTATTAGGCTGCTTAAGAAAATTTTCATCCATAATTGAAAATCCTGATGCTTTCATTTTCTTATCCGCTTTTAAACAAGCTTCATAACATTCTTTACCATTTGCAAGCAAAGGTACGTATGTTTTATTAAACATATGAGATGTGGCGCAAAATTCACAACCATTTTCACATCCAAGACCCGGTAATAGAACTGCTGCACGTGGGATGGATAAATGGCCATAAATTCTTTGTGAGATTGGATTTTGAACAACAGGGTGAATAATCGATGTGTTAAGACGTTCTTTTTCTCCAAAATAATTTTGAAGCCACCGCACACCTTCCCCAACACATTTCTCATCATATGGCATGATTTTATCCAATTCAGGAATTGTTGTTCCATAACCTCCTAAAATTATTTTGATGTTTGGGTGAAATTTTCGAATGTATTCCGCCATGCGTTTGGCTTTTAATACATTGGGCACGATGAAATTGATTCCTACATGTGTATATTCATTGTTGTCTAATTCTCGCGTAAAATCTTTCCATTTTGGAAAATCAAGGACTGTGGTTGCTACTGAAATATTTTCTGCTAACATATAGAGTGCAAATGTCCAGTAATTTTGTCTGGGGGAGTGAATACCTTGTTGTCGCGTAATTTGGTTGTTTAATAACTCCATTTGCATACCTATGCCTTCTGCATACTCATTTTTAATACCGTAAGGACCAAATACTGCAGTTAAAAGTAATTTATGATTCATTTTTCTTCAATTTTCTTCTTTTATCAATTTAAATCGATTTGGCGGCTTAGTAACCAAGGCAATTTCCTACGAACCCAGACCTGGTAATTCAT
>JAUWMK010000421.1 GCA_030613185.1 Promethearchaeum sp. | reverse complement strand
TTAGCGCTTTAGTTTGAGTGTATTGATTTACTCTTTTTGCCACATAAAATTCATTTGGGGCTTTAGCATTTTGTTCAGGGCGTTCGTATTTAAAATAAATTTAAAACTGCGAAATTCTTTCTTTATTTTTTTTTTTTTTTTTATTCACGTTCATAATGCATACCAGATATTTTCAAATTATATAATGAATCCAAAATGAAAAAATTTTTTATCCATTGTAGTTTTAAACAGTTAAGATTTGAATTTATTCATAGATACGTGGGTTTTTAATGGCAAAGAAAAAAGGTAAGGAAGAAGAGGAGAAGAAAACTCCGCAAGTAAAGAGTGAAGAAGCTATCGACAAAATTGCTGTCTTAGCTCAAGTTAAAAAGATGAATAAGAAATATGGAAAAGTCGCCAGCATCTCAATAAAGCAAAGAGATCCTTTCATTCCTCGTTTAATTGAAGAAAAAATAAGAGAAGAAATTCCAAAAATGCGAGTAATAACTGCAAACGATATTGCTGCAAAATATGATATCCGTGTTTCTGCTATTAAAAAGCTTCTCCTTGTTATGGAAAAAGAAGGAAAAATAAAACGACTTGCCAGCTCAAGTAGAATTAAAGTATTTAATCCAGTTTAAGTAAGTACCAAATAAATTTTTTTTAAGTTTTGGCTAAGGTGTTTTGGTTTTGTCTAATTTTCTGAGAGATGTTCAATCTAAAATACATCTAAGAGAAGGAATTGAAGGGTATCGTTCTATACTTAGAGAGATCTATCGCGCAGGAACTATTTCACTTAAAGATTTATCTCAAAAAGTGTTAATACCCATTCCTGTTTTATCTAAAATTATAAATTATTTAATTGAATTGGAAATTTTGGATAGAATTCCAGTTGGTATCCTTTATACCGAAAACGGAATGCAATTTATTGAATCCGAATTGAATTTTTATGGATATGGTTTATCAAAATGTGAGAGATGCAATGGACATCCATTATATATATCTCCTAGATGGGATGAATTATTATATATTCTTGAAGAATCATATGAAAAACGCCCAAAAGTTGATACAACTCTAGATCAAGCATTTGCCACTGCTAAAACAAGTTTAAGAAGAGCATTATTATTATATGATAAGGGTGCACTAGAAGGTAAGAAAATATGCTTATTAGGTGATGATGATTATTCATCCGTTGCGATAGCTTTATTATTTTTAGGATTTTTTCCTGAAAATCCCAGATTAATTCCCGATGAAATGATTGTAATTGATATAGATAATCGAATTTTGGAAGGTATTCAAAATACAGTGAAAGAAAAAACCTTCAATATAAAATACAAACTTTGGGATTATAGATTAGAAATACCACAGGATCTACTTAATAAATTCGACACGATTATGATCGATCCTCCATATTCTGAAAATGGCATTCGATTAACTCTTTCAAGAGCGATTGATATGTTGCGTGATGATCCAGGAAGAGAAATTTATCTATCATTTGCTCATAGGTCTGCAATAAAATTCTTGAAAATTCAAGAAATAATTACAGAAATGGGATTAGCACTTATGGAAATTACCCATCGTTTCAATATATATGAAGGGGCCTCGATTCTTGGAAATCAAACACAAATATTGCGTTTAGTTACGACGGAAACAACAAAATCTTTAATCTCCCCTAATATAGAATATGAAGAACCAATTTACACGGGGCAAATATCAGCAACCACTCGTTTTTATTATTGCTTAAAATGCCATAAAACTATAGAAATTGGCGATATTGGTCAAATAAAAACAATTGAGAAGTTAAAAGAAAGTGGATGTCCCTATTGCAACTCAAAAGGTCCATTTAAAATTGAAGGAAAAGTAAAAAATGCTTAATTTAAAGATATATATTTTAGTAAAAGGGAAAATTGAACAAATTCTTCCGAAATTCAGAGAAAAGAAAATTTTGGCACTCATTGATACAAAGTGAAAAAATAAACTATAAATTATCTAATCTTCGTCCAACATATCCCAAAATTTTGGCTTATCCTTAATGTCTTCAGATTTTTTTTCAGTAATTTCATTTATTATGGGAGGTTCCTTCAACTTAATTATTCGATATTTTTCTTGATGAGCGGAATTAATTGAGCCGTCTAAAATCTCTTTAATTTTGGATTCATATTTCAATGCAATAGAAGCCTCTTCATCAGTTTTAATGATTTTTTGCTCTACTGGTTTAGGTTTTTTTTTAACTTTCTTTTTCAGGAAATCCTTCCATCTATTTTCTTCTTCCTTAATATCACTATCAATAGTTTTAAGAAATTTCTTGAAAATCTTGAAATCTGTATTAAGTCTCTTTTTAAAAATATAAAACCGATCGCCTTCGCTCAATTGAGAGAAATTAAGTTGGATTGTTGTGTTTGTAGCAGGATCATTCATATCAATAATCATACTTTTGCGATTCCACTTATTAATTTCGATTTTATTATTTAATTCTAGCGTCTTATCTGAATCTTTATTTTCTTCAGATTTCTCAAGTTTAGTTAATTGATGTATTCTATAAATCCCACGAATTGCTAACCAATGATGATATTGACCATATAAAATGATGATATCTGGATTATTTGATAATTCTTCCAGTTTTTTCCATTTTTCTTTTATAGGATCAGTGATTTTTTTTCCAATTTCTTTTTTTAAAAAATATATCACTCCTGTTTTATCTTCTGAATCTTGATAAAAAAATTCATAGTTAAATATCTCAGCCAGAATTTTTAGTTCGGCATCAGTCTTCATTGTATGAATATTTGTCATTAAAATCAATGGAGTGATGTAATCACGATCACCTTCGAGATAATGTAAAAATGTATAGGCTTCATCTGGTTGATGTTTATTTAGAAAATCTTGGCGGAATTGTTCTTGGTTAAATTTGTTTATAATTCTATGATCTTCGAATAGATATTCTAAACGTTGGTTAAAGAATTTATATATTTCATCTTTATTAGAAAATCCCACTGATTTCAGAAGTAAATATTGTAAAGCTACTGCTAATTTGAGATCCTTTTGATTAAAGCTTGTTTTTCCAAATATACTTCTTATTTTGTCCCAAATTTTTTCAAGGAACGCCTTTATTTCTTCATTCTTAGGTAGATCAACTAACATAAGAAGAGAAGACAAACCGCAACCGTTTACATGCTGTGTATAAGTTGGTATGCGCCGTATATATGGAGGTTTAATTTCATTCAAAATATCTCATCATCTCCTATTAAAACATCTTTATAAAATTTGTTATCAGTACAGTTGTTTTTGATAATGCTAATTTTAAACATTTCATAATGATATTTCTTGATACATTCAGATCTTAAGTTTACAAGATAAAAGTTGAATTAAAGATTTTGCACTCCTAAAATCCCCTCATTGCTTAAAAAGAGTGTTTCAAGAGAAAAAGTAGGGAGGG
>JAUWMK010000382.1 GCA_030613185.1 Promethearchaeum sp. | reverse complement strand
ACTCGTTAAATTGAAAAATAGTTCGCGCAGCGTAGATTCTAAAGGAAGTAATAAAAAAAAAGAGGTATAGAATGGTCCAACTTTGTTTTACTCTGTGCGGTCTGGTTTTTTTCAGACCGACAGATAAAAAGTTAAAAAAATTAGTCAGAATATAAATATTTGTAGATATCCTTGTAGAAATCATCCATAAAATTAATAATATCCATTGGATCGGGGGTAATTATTATAAAATTATAATGTATATGTGCATCCACACCTAATACTATAAATTTTGGCTGGATTTCAAATTCTTTTGCCCATTTTTTACAAATTTCTTCAAGGTGTTTGAAATTTTTCCCTGGATTTTTTGGTAGTGCAACACTAAATGTATATCTCACAATCCGATCATCATCAACATATTTTGAATGTTTTTTATTGAGATTAGGCTCTTTTTCATCAATAGCATTTTGAACTTCTTTTATTTGTTCATAATTTTTTTTCATTCTTTCCAATTTCTGTTTCTGGTGTTTGAAATTTAATACATCTTCATCATTTTTGATCTTTTCTTCTTTAGCATCTTTTATTTGAGATTCCAATTTGAAAATTTGATCAGCAAACCATGTGGTTGAAATAGAATAATTTATAATATTTGTCTTCAAACATTCAATATTGGGTATCATTGTGATGTTTTTATCTTTATACATTAATTTGGTGTAGTTTAAAGATATTTCAATAATTAAACCCTCTTTACTCCCAATTTTTACGTAATCTCCGATTTCGAAAGGAGTCGTTAAGGTTATCCAGATCCCCGCAATAAAATTGTTTATTGCCTTCATTGAAGCAAAAGATATTGCAGTTCCAACAATGCCTGAAATAAGTGCTATATATTTCTTATCGATGTTAAGAAGATAAGTTAAAAGTATAACAATTCCGAAGGCAATGAAAATTTTGAGAAAGAATTTAATTCCATTATACATATCTGGTGAGATTCCTTTCACTCTGAGTCTTTTTCCAATTATTTTAGATATTAATTTGGTTAAAATAAATAATGAAATCAATGATATTCCTAAAATTAATAAACCCATGAATGGAATTTCCCATTCTCCGATAAAAAAAGAGTCAAGATCCCATAATAAATCGCCTTCCGCCATTATTAGATTCCCTCCTCTTGATACAGAACATTAGTAATGTCTTTGATTAGATTTTCTTGTTGATCAACAATTACCAGAGCATCCGGGCAAATAATTATGAATTGAACAGTTGCACGATAACCAAAACTTGTGATTGAGTAAAGCGGTTTATATTTATAAACAGATTCATACTTTTTACAAATCGAATCTAGTTTTTTTAACATAATTTCTGGTTTTTCGTCAAAATAAACTTGGATGTCAAAAGTATATCTTGTTATTTCTTGTTCTAAAATTAAATCTGAGAAATTTTTATAGAGTTTCTTTATATTTGTTGCACTTTGCTTACTTAAGATTGTAGAAATTTTAAAATTCTTTCTCTTTTCATCTGATTCGCTTATATTTTTTATTTCTTCTACTGTATCTTCATCTATATCATTTTTTTCCAATTCATCTTTCATTTTAATTGTATAGTTCTTCACTTTACTATCCAGTATTTTCTTATTTGGTATTTTTACAAGAGTTCCGTCAATTCTTTGTACTACCGTGTAATTCATCCCAATCTCAAGTACAATACCCTCTGTATCACCAAGTTGTACAAAATCATTTACACCAAAGGGTTTAGTGGATATTATATAAATTCCCGATATAATTTGACTCATGATTTCTGTTGCTGCAAAACCTATGATAATACCACTGATTGAAGTTAGAGAAACCAGATATTCATTAGGTATTTTAATAATGACTAAAAGTGCTACTATATACAAGATGATAGTAATTACTCGAATTAAGATCTTTAACACATTAACTGCATTTGCTGCATATTTACGGTTCTTTGACATACGATTTATAAAAGACATTACTATTCGATAGACAAAATAAATAAGCGCAGAAACAATCAAAAACCAAAGATATTCGCTAACTGCCATTTTTATTTCTCCTCATAACTTCATATTACTTTCTGTGATTTGTAAAGTTTCTTCGTTATTAATTGATTTATCGAGATTTGAATTATATATAGGTTTTTATATTTATATTTATATAAATTATATGATGTTTAATGGCATCAAAAATGATTGCAATAAAAGAAGAATTATATCATAAACTCTCTAAAATAAAGAAAGCAAATCAAAGTTTCTCGGATATTATTGAGCGTTTACTGAGGAAATATGAAAAAAATCCTCTAACTCATTTTGGAATTGGAAAAGATATAAACCCGCAAGATTTGGATGATTTTGAAGACATTTTAAAGGAAAGTCGAAAAATTAACCAAGAAGCCTATATATCCAAGTGGAACAAGGAGTAACTTTCATGATCATCGCTGATACCTATGTAATTATTGATATTGAACGAGGTAAAAGTACATTAAAGAGTTTATTTAAAAAATATCAAGATGAGCATTTTTGCATTTCAGCTATAACAATTTTAGAATTGTACGTCGGTTTAGGATATTCAAAAAGTAAAAAAGGTAAAAAATTCTACGAAAAACAGAAGAGAATTGTGGATAAAATTACTAACGATTTTGAAATTATCCCACTTTCTCTTGAGATTTTAAAAGAAGCAGGATTAAAAAAGGGAGAACTTATGGTATCTGGAATAAACCTCGATTTCGAGGATATCCTTATTGGTATAACTGGAGAAAAATTAGAGGTTAACCATATCTTTACTAGAAATAAAAAGCATTTTGAAAGTTTTTCCATGTCTATACAAGATTATTCTTGAAACCTATTTCTAAATAATACAATTTTCTAACGGCTCTGAAGGGGAATCGAACCCCCTCTGGGAATTACTTCTAATTTCTTTCATTTTTTATAAAATCTGTAATCTTATTTCTCCCGTATTTTGATTCAAGATGTAATAACTTCTTCTTTATTGCGATTCCTCCACCATATCCGGTTAAAGAACCATTAGATCCAATAACTCTGTGACAAGGAATAATTACAGCAAGTCCATTTTGCCCATTTGCATTGGCAATCGCACGTACCGCTTCAGGTCTTCCGATTTTTTTGGCAATTTCAAGATAAGAATTAGTTTTTCCATATTTTATTTTTAATAATGCATTCCAGACTTTTAATTGGAATTCACTTCCTCTAATATCCAATGGGACCGTAAAAACCTTTAAATCTCCTTTAAAATATTGGTGCAGTTGATTTTCGGCTAATTCAATAAATTTGGATGTTCCATAGGTTATATTGTCTCCAAAAAATTCTTTAATTCTTTTAAGGATTCGTGGAAAACTTTTGCGATATTTAAAATCAAGCAAGCACAATCCTTTATCAGACGATCCAAAAACCATATCACCAATTGGCGTTTTTACCTCTTTGAAAACCAAATTAGATTTTTTCACAATTATCTAAATCTTTAAATAAACAATGGTTTAAATATTAATATTATTTGTCTGTATTGATATTTGTAGAAGGAAGAGATGAATTTTGACTCCAATCTTTAATTTTTAATCGAGAAATCTTACTAAAGTTTTTTGTATTACGAGTAATTAATGTTTCACCGTGATTTAGAACTATACTTGCAATCAATACATCCATATCTCCAACAGGGTTCCCACTTTTGAGTAATTGCGCGTGAATTTGACTAAATAAATCTGCATCAGATAATTGAAAAGATAGAATTTCAAACTTTGTAAGAAAGTCTCTAATATATCTAAGGTTTTTTGGGACATTATTAGTTAAATATGCACCTTCAAGCAATTCTGCATAATTAAAAATGGTTGTTTTTAACCTTTCTTCTTTATCGAATAGTTCATTCAAATATTCTACAGCATATCTTGGTTTTTTTCTTAAGTACTTGATGATTAAATCGGAATCTATGACTACCATTATAATTTCTCCAAATTTAGGTTATCTAAACTTTTTCGGGGAATTTGTCTTGCTTTTTCGAGGAATTTGTCTTGCTTTTTCGAGGATTTTTTCAATTTTATCCCATTCATCATCTTCAGCTAAAACTCCCGCGAAAGATTTAAAATCTTCTTCATCATTGGTATCTTTTTTTAAATCTAATAATCGATCCACTAATTCTGAGAATGATTCATTTTGTTTTTTCTTTGTTTTCAGACGTTTATAGGTTTCAGGAGTTAGCGAGATTGTTTTTTGAACCATATTAAATAAAACACTATTTAACTATTTATATTTAACTACTTAAATTAATAAAAAATAAATATAATAGCTGCTTCGGTTCTTGGGAACCCTCGAGGCTGGGAATAGAACATCTAAACGTTCAAGTTATTAATTAAAAATTAATTAAAAATTAATTCTTAAGTTTACAAGATAGACAATTTTTATAAAGTTTTTTCCTTAATTCCTTTTTAGATGATTCCGACATAATTAATCTATTAACGTTCTCTTATATCACCATTTTATTGCACCCATTCCCTTATAATTCAAATAAA
>JAUWMK010000084.1 GCA_030613185.1 Promethearchaeum sp. | reverse complement strand
GGGAGGATAGCCAATAGCGGTCTTAAAATCCGCAAAACATTTGCATACCACGATTCTGTTGTAAAATTTGATGTTAAAATCGAAGAAAAAATAGAGATGCCAAAAGGATGCTCGTGCGATAAAGTGTTAATCGGAAATATCCCGCCACAAAAATGCCCCCTTTTTGGTAAATCATGCACTCCCCGACACCCAATTGGCCCATGTATGGTCAGTCATGAAGGTGCTTGCAAGATTGCCTTTAGTTTTCGAGAAATTGTCGAATAATTTTCAATAAAAATATTTTTTCGAGTTTTATAACCTTAGTTTTGGAATAATTCTATTTTTTTGAGATCTAGATTCAATTCATTTTTGGTAATGTTTGGAATTTTAAAAAATAAATATTGGAGATGCTGTATCAATATCATGGCACTTTCTGCAATATCTTATTCACTAATTTTCGACCAACAGATCAAAAAAAATTCAGTCGCAAAATCAATTTCAATTTATGATAATCAAGGAATTCTCTTATCAAGGAACGTTGAAGGAATGAAATCAACCCAATTAGAAGGGGGATTTCTGGTTGCAATAACCGCGTTCGCTGAAGAGAAAATTCATAATTGCTGTGTGAAATTCGAAAGCGAGCAAAATGGTACTTTTCTTATATTAAAATCCATGAATTTCATTGCTGCTTTACTTTGGAACGATGAATTAGATCTCTCAATGGATATTTCGGAAAATGTCTTAGATGAACTCTTGGACCATTTGGAATCGAACAAAGCTTATAGAAACCCTGAATCAATTCCAACCATAGTTGAACAATACTCCACAATATAGAATCCTTAATAATATAATTTTAGAGAGCCGTTTAGTACATTTATTAGCTCTTTACAAACTTTTTCCATTTCCTTTGTCAAATTGAAAGAATAAAAAGGAATATTTGGGTTTTCTTCTTTCATATCCAATGTCCATAATTCTTCTTGATATAATTTAAAATGATCGAGAAATTCTAAAGAATAAGGACAAATTCCAACCAACTTTATATCAACACCAGGGACACCCATTTGAATCCTGTTGACAAACACTGGTAAGGGTAAACTATGGCTAGAAATTGGCAGATAATTGAGCATTTTATCTTCTTCGAAAATTCCGACAGTTCCAGAAGGTTTTTTTAAATCAACAACATCAACGATTAACACTAGTTCAGGTTGAAAATCGATAATTTCGGAGAGCCGTCCTTCAGGTGTAATACCACCATTGATAATACTGATTTTATTATTTTTTCCCCACTTTTGCCAAAGTTCCCAAGTAATATAAACTCCTGCCCCATCATCACCCATTCTATTTTCTCCAATTCCTAATATAAGGAGTTTTGGAGATGGTTTTAAAAGGCTAGTTAAGGAAATATTAAGATTTTTGTATTTTTCCTTTAAATCCATAAGTAGATAATTTCCGTAAAATCCTTAAAATTTCTGAATTTATTGTTTAATTGAAATAATGTCAGAAAAAAAAATAATTCAATTAGGTCACGGTGGGGGAGGAATCATGCAAAGTGAATTAATTAAATTCATTACTGAAAATATCCCTATTAAAGAAATTGCTAATGGTATTGGAGTTGATGCCTATGACGACGGAGCCACCATACCCTTAGATAATTATGAATATGAAATTGTGGTTACTGCCGATGGCCATACAGTAGACCCATTATTTTTTCCGGGTGGAGATTTGGGTAAATTATCAGTATGCGGTACTGTGAACGATTTAATTATGATGGGAGCAAAACCTCTAGCTTTAACATCTGTAGTTCTGATTGAAGAAGGAACTTCGTTCGATTTTCTCGGAAAAATTATGGATTCGTTTAATAAAACTGCTGGAGAAGGAAAGATTGCAATTATTGCGGGGGATACTAAAGTAATGCCTCGAGGATCCTTAAAAGAAGTTATAATTACTACATCTGGGATAGGAATTAAACCGAAAAAATACAAAATTTTGGATTCTAATTGTAAACCGGGTGCAAAAATCATTCTTACTGGTTCAATTGGAGATCATGGAGCAGCACTTATAGCCAGAAGAGAGGGGATTGATTTAGAAACAGAATTAAAATCAGATGTAGCAATGCTAACACCTCTTTATATGATTATTAAAGATCAACCAGGAATATTAGCTATGAAAGATCCAACTCGTGGAGGATTGTCAGCAGCCTTAAATGAGTGGGCAGAAAAATCTAATGTAAGTATTTGGGTCGAAGAGTCACAATTATTAATAAAACGAGAGGTTAAAGCAATATCAGACATTTTAGGATTAGATCCCCTTGAAATAGCTAATGAAGGTAAAGCAATAATTTGTGTAGAATCACAATACGCTTCAGAAGTATTAGAAAAAATCCAAAAAACATCTATTGGTAAAGAAGCCCGAATAATTGCAGAGGTTAAAGAATCAAATCCAAAGTTAGTTATAATGCGAACCCCTTTGGGAAGTAAAAGAATTATTGAAAAACCAATGGGAGAACTAATTCCACGGATTTGTTGAATTTCCGGGGGATTTACTTATTGTGATAAGTATGTGATAAAAATGAAACAACAGAAAATTATTATCACCGGAATTGTACAAGGGGTCGGTTTTCGACCTTTTCTTTATAATTTTCTTCGTTCCTATCATTTAAAGGGTTCAATTCAAAATACCGGAAATTTAGGAGTATCCCTTGAACTTCAATCCGCTGATGATGATTTTGATTTTCAACATTTAATTAGGGAACTAAAAGAGAACATCCCAAAAATGGCATTTATAGAAGAAATACGAATATTGCCCCTTTCAAACGCTAAACAAGAAAATTTTAAACAATTACAAATAATTCCGAGTAATGAGGGTATTGGAGCGGGTTTAACTTTACCTCCCGATATTGCCATGTGTGACAAATGTTTACAGAATTTTAATGAAAAATCCAATTCAGAATTTTTTCAATATCCATTTATCAGTTGTGCTCAATGTGGACCAAGATTCACTATTATGGAGTCTCTCCCTTACGATCGAGAAAATAGTATGATGAAAAATTTTCCTTTTTGTGAAGAATGTAAAAAAATATTTTCCAATATTGATGATCGCCGATTTCATGCCCAAACTTTTGGATGCAATTCCTGTGGTCCCCATTATTTTGATAAAATAAGTATAGTAGAACCAAATCAAAAGGATCTTCCCAAAATTGTAGAGAAAATGGTTGAAACTATAAGAATCGGAAAAATTGTCGCAATAAAGGGAATTGGGGGAGTCAATCTAGTTTGTAGAGCGGATAAAGAGAAATCAATTCAGACACTCAGAAACAGAAAAAAGGAAAGAAAGTTCAAACCATTTGCTGTAATGATGCCAGATTTAGAGACAGCGCGTAAATACTGTGAAATTCCGAAAGAATTTGAGGCATTATTAACTTCATTTCGAAGGCCGATCATATTATTAAAAAAGAAAGATGGAACTTTACCAGAAAATGTTGCACCCGGTTTACCGAATATTGGAGTAATTCTTCCATATATGGGATTACATTATCAAATATTTGAAAAACTTGGAAAAATCCCTTTAGTATTTACAAGTGGAAATGTTTCTTCATTGCCAATGGCCATCGAAAACACCTTGATAAAAAAGCAGATGTTACATCTATCAGATGGAATATATCTTCATAATCGCAAGATTTTCCAACGCTGTGATGATTCGGTAATCCGCCCTGTGTTAAAAACTCCAACATTAATCCGCCGCTCCAGAGGATATGTCCCAGAATATTATAAACTTCCTTTTAAAACCGATTTGAAAAGTGTCATAGCAGTAGGGGCAGAATTAAATAGTACTGGCGCAATCAGTAGGGGAGAAAGGATTTTTCCAACACAACATATTGGAAATGTGCGTAATCTTGATACTTATGAATTTCTGGAAAATGCAATACTAAACATGCAACACCTATTAAAAATTTCAGATACAGAAATTGATGCAATTACTAGAGATATGCATCCTTTATTTCAATCTTCAAAATTGGCCATAAATCTCTTAGATAATTTTAAATATACTAAAAATAGTAAGGGAAAAGAAATTAAAATATGGCCAGTTCAACATCATCATGCACATCTTGCATCTCTCATGGTTGATAATAAAATGCCTCTAGATAGTGAAATTATAGCAATTACCATAGATGGAGTCGGTTATGGAAGTGATAAGCAAGCTTGGGGTGGTGAAATATTAAGAGGAAACTATTCATCGTTTGAACGTATAGGGCATTTAAAATCGATTCCTATGGTAGGAGGAGATTTGTGCGCGAAATATCCACCGCGCATGTTATTATGTACATTGATGAATTCGGTCGGATATAAAGCAAATCCCGAAACCATCGATAAATTAGCTAGTAAATTAAATTTAACTCAATATTTTCCACAAGGAAATCAAGAAGTGAAATACATCACCAATCAATTCAACCAAAATCATGACATCTTAATTTCAAAACACCCCCACACCTCAAGTTTTGGTAGATATTTAGATGCAATATCTTCATTATTCAATGTTTCTCAATTAAGAACATACCGTGGTGAACCTGCAATGAGACTTGAAGGATTCATTTGGAACGGCACACCAAGGAATTATTTTGATTTAGATCAATATATTCATGGAAATGTGATATTAAGTGACCAGCTTCTTTGGGATTATACAGATTTATTATTATCTCAACCAAAATTTGGAAGAAAAAAAGAGCAACAAGACCTTGCGCGATCGTTGGTGACTGATATAAGTAAATCTTTCGCTCAAATTGCCATAAAAAATGGCGAAATAGCAGGAATTAAAGAAATTGGCGTCTCGGGTGGCGTAGCTTATAATGATATTATAATGCAAGTATTAAAATCAGAAGTTGAAAAGAAAGGATTTCGATTTTTACAACATAAAAATATCGCACCAGGTGATGCGGGTATTTCTATCGGACAAATTGCAAGTACTATAGCGAAAATAAAAAAAAATAGAGCATAATCTTAATTATTGTCGAATTTACCTTCTTTTTCTAGCTTCTTTAGCATATCTTTTCCATGACAATTAATTATCTGTTCTTTAGAACAGTTTTGGCTTTTAAATGAATCTCGTATTTCAGGTTTATCGCATTCACATTCTTCTTTATGATTTTTATTTATGTTTTCACTCATTTTATCTTCCATCCTCATAATATTTTTGAAGGATAACTATAATATATTAAATGAAGTATTTATACTTCCAAGAGTGAAGTAAAGAAGTAACTTTCCAAATGGGAAGTATTGGAGAGAAATTGAGTTATGGATGAAAAAAATCAGAAGGTACAAATTGTCGATTTTTTAGAAAAAGATAAATCTTCATTGAATGCATCTATTAAATGGCATTGTGTATCGAATAAAAACAATGAAAAATGTCAGCAGAATTGTTTTACTCGCGAAATTTTGGCTCTATTTGGAAAAAAACATACCCTACAAATTATCCGACTTCTTTTAGATAATAATCAAAAGAGATTCAATGAAATCTTAAAAGAAATAGGTGGCAGTCCTAAAACGATTACGGAACGTTTACGTAATTTAGAAAAACATAAGGTTATCCTTCGTGAAGTATTCAATGAGATCCCAATTCGGGTTGAATATTCATTAACCGATGCAGGCAGAGATTTAGAAGGTATTTTTGAACAAATTTCAATATGGGCAAGAAATTGGATGAATTTTTGATAGAACACAGTTTTTGCTTTTATAATTCTTTGACAACTTTAAATGATAATTATTAAATTTTTAAAAGTAGAGTAAACAAAATTATAATTTTAAAACGATGATAAAAAATGGTTCGATATGATGGAATGCGAGCTAAAGATTTACCAATAGTTCGAAATTTGATACCTATTATAATGAAAAGCAGGGCAGTGAATACTGCAGAGTATTCTACACAATTTGATCTTTCTAAAACGCTTCCTTATATTGATCGCTTTAATAAAAATCTCTATAAACAAGGTTTTGAAAGAAAAAATCGTTTGAAATTTTTCCATGTATTTCTGTGTGCCATTTCAAGAACTATATCTCTTCATCCTCAAATGAATCTTTTTATTGAGTGAAGACGATACTACCAAAGAAATCGCCTTCAATTAACTTTTGTTGTAAAAAAGGAGCTTAAAAAAGAAGCAACTGAAAATTTAACCAAAATTGATTTCTATCCATTTGATACACTTGAAATTGTAAGAGAAAGAGTTCATGAGAAGATTAAAGATCAAGTTATTGAAAACAAAAGGAACGGATTAAAAAAGCTAAGGAGAAGGAAAATTCAAACAACTAAATATTATGAAAGAAACGTTATCATTTAGTCGGATAAGAACATTCAACAACTCATTCTGACAAATCTTTAACGCTTATAAATCTTTTTCCGATGAGCGATTTTAATTACTAAAATTCTAAATTCTTTTTTCCAAATAACAAAGATTACTCTATAATCTCCAACTCGTAATCGAAAATAAGGTTGACCAGAGAGTTTTTTTATATCTTGTTGGAAGGGATTTTCTTTCAACAGAGAAATTTTCTCAAATATTCGCTTTGATATAGGTCGAGGGAGGTTCTTTAATTCTTTTAAAGCTTTATTCGAAAATTGGATCTCAAACATTTAAAATCCCAATTGGTTTTTGACCTCTTCAAAAGAGTGTGATTTCCCTTGTTTGTATTCTTTTATTGCTTCTTGAATATCTTTCATTGTATCATCATTCAATTCAAGAGAATCTTCAATTAAGTTTTCAATTATATCATTATAAGTATCACGTTTGGATAATCTCAG
The DNA here is from genome assembly GCA_030613185.1 of Promethearchaeum sp. GTDB lineage: Archaea > Asgardarchaeota > Lokiarchaeia > Sigyniarchaeales > Promethearchaeaceae > Promethearchaeum. The sequence goes on along the minus strand of JAUWMK010000084.1, from coordinate 7,229 downwards.
AGAATCTAGTTTGAGTTTGGTGTCTTTTTTAATTTGAATAGATGTATTTTCTCCCATAATTATCTATAGTATATTATAGATAATAATATTAATCTGTAGCAAAGAAAAAATCAATAAAACAAAAGAAGGTCATTTAAATTATTCTTCTTCTATTTCTTTGGCTAAGTTTTGGTTTTTTAGAGTTTGAACCTTAGGTAAAAGCGAAACCAAATCCGTTAGAAGAGCGAAACCAAAGACTATTAGATAATCTTTATACACAAAATAATAGTCAACCGTGAAAAAAGTGTCGGAAATCAGGGATAACCAATATAAATTTAAGTAATTACCAGAAATAAATCCAAAAATTAGAGAGATAGTAGTAAGTACCCCCAATTCAAAGCCTAATTGAGTTAATACTTGAAATTTTGAAAATCCAAAAACCCGTTGAAGAGATATTTCTCAAGTTCTTTCCAGAATAATAATAAATGCTGTGGAGAAAATCGTTAAAAATGAAATAATTGCCCCCAATAACACCATTACGTTTACAATGATAGTTTGAACGGCTACAAGAGTAATTGATCAATTAGTAAAAAAGAATTTAATTCTCAGAGAAGCAATAAATGGAGATCGCCGGAAGGTTGGGTTGAAATTATCTGAATTCGGATTAATTATTTATACTAAACTAAAAGATATAGAAAAAGGAGAAATTGGCAAGGTTTTAGATGCATTATCAGATGATGACATTGAAGACCTGATTAGAATTTTGAAAAAAGTGAACAAAATATTTGAATAATTATTTATAAGTTCTTAACAAAATGCATACCATGGAAAAATTTACTTTTACTGATCACTTAGGAATTGAAATCCATGCATATAAATGGCTCCCAGATTCTGGGGAACCTAAAGGAGTTGTTCAAATTGCACATGGAATGGCAGAACATGCACTACGATTTACGCATGTAGCCGAAGCACTCACAAAGAGCGGCTATATTGTATATGCAAATGATCATCAAGGGCATGGTCAAACTGGTAAAAAGAACTTAGGGCTCTTAGGATCCGAAGGCTGGAAAGGGTGTGTTAAAAATCTCAAACAACTCAATGATATAATTAAAAAAGATTACACATCATTACCAATTTTCTATCTTGGACATTCATGGGGATCATTGATGGGACAAGATTATATACAACAATGGGGAACTGATTTTAAAGGGGTAATATTATCAGGAACTTATGGAAGAAAAGCAAAATTGAAACTTTTATTGTCAGTTGGAAAAGCCATTATGAAAGTTCAAGGCTTAAAAAGCACTGCTTCACTGATATATAAAATTGCTGTAGGGCCTTTTAGTAAACCATTTAAACCTGTTAAAACCCCGCATGATTGGAGAAGTAGTGATAAAAAAGTAATTCAAGATTTTGTGGATGATCCTATAGCGGGATTTAGAGTTACAAACGGATGGTTTTTAGAGTTTGGATTGGGAATAAGGCGTATTTGGCTACCTGAAAACGAAGCAAAAATTCCAAAAAATATAGGTGTTTTGTTATTAAATGGTGAATTCGACACTACATGTACAATGCCAGATGATTTGTTGCTTCTTAAAGACAGATATGAAGATTTAGGGATAAAAAATATCCAATACAAAATTTATAAAGACAGTCGCCACTCCGTTTTTGATGATGTTAAAAGAAATGAAGTAATTCAAGATGCGATCAACTGGTTAGATTCTCAATTGTAATTGAAAAGATATTAGAGCATTTTTTTTAGAATTTTTTCCATATTTTCTGGAATTTGAGTCACGTCAGAAAGAATATAATCTGGATTGACTTCTTCCATCATTTCCTTCGTGTAAAATCCGGATGTAACACCAATTGTGATTGCTCCAGCAGATTTACCAGCATTTATATCAGATTTCATATCCCCAACCATTACAACTCGATTTATTGGGATACCCCATTTATTGCTTAAGGTTATTATACCTTCAGGAGAAGGTTTCATATATTTCACCCTATCTCTAGTAATAATACTATTTGAAAATCTTTCTAAAAATTCCATTCTTCCTTCAAATCTTTCTAAAACTTCAATATAACTACCCGTTGTATTAATTCCAAAGATAATATTATAATTTTCAGAGAGATAATCCAGAGTTTTTTCTACTCCATGGATAATTGGTATTTTTGAGACACCTTTATGATAAATATCTTGAGTTATTTTTAAGAATTTAAACCTTTTATGCCATGGAACATCAAATCTCTTTGCAACTTTCCACATAACCTTTACAACAAGATATTTTCCCCCGCCTTTTTGACCACCAAAAACATCAAGAAGCAATGAGGCAATTTTCTCTTGTTTTAAAGGTGAGAATTCAACTCCATAATAATCTGCGATTTCTTTTGGAATATCATGCATGAAAAAATCCATGCTATCTAGCAAAGTTCCATCAAGATCAAATATAATTCCAATTTTTTTTTTATTATGGCTCATTTTTCATCCTTTGGTACTATCTGGCCATTAAAGTGCAATTTTATAAACTTTGCTCATTTTAATTTTCCCTTTTTGATCGATCCTAAAATGAACAACATGTTTTGAATTTTTATCACCATGAAGATGAAAACATTGGTAAAATTTTTCTAAACTTGGAATCCCAAATTCATCTACTTCCTTAGATTCTTGAGATTTTAATTTGTCTGCGCGAAATTCATAGGATTTATTGCATTCTGGGCATGAAAATCGGATTAGAATTCCTTCTGTAGATTTCTGGTCATCATGATACAAATCAAACTGTTCATTGTTTCTAGCAACACTTTGGGAATCAATACGCAATAAATGAGCATGATCTTTATGAAGAAAAACTCGGCGAATTATAGGGTTTTCATCTGTGATTTCTTCCTTATATTCTTCCAAAAAAGGAATTTCAATAACTTTTGAATCACAAAGAAAGTTAATAGTATTTTTTTTAGGCATTTAAATCACTCTGTTTAAAATTGTAGGTCAAACATAGTCGTCCTTATTAATTAAATCCTTTTCTAAAAGTTCCCGCCAAAGTTCTAACGATTCTTTTGCAGCAACTTCATTTATCTCTTCGATTGCATATCCCGCATGAACAATAACAAATTTACCAACTTCGATTTTTGGTAAAAGAGCGATAACGATTTGTTTTTGGGTTCCATCAAAATCTGCTAAAGCTTTATGCCCATTTATTGATAATATCTTGGCGGGAATTGCTAAACACATAATTAAGATAATAAAGATTAAGATAATAAATTTTCGAAAGATTGGATATTCTATCGGATGAACCCATAGTTGGACGCACTGGAGCTAATTTATTTAGTTCTTCAACATGTGCCTTTTTCACAACATATAAATTTGGGACGGGTATAGCTGGAACAAATTTGGGGATTTGCCCCATTTAGTTTTATTTTTTCCTCTCTTTATTTATTAATAAAAGTCTAAATATCATAGTTTAGGAAAAAAACAAATAAAAAATAAAAATTATACTTAAATAGTTAAACAACTTTTTAACTATTATGCTATCACAAAAAATTGCTAACTTCTTTTCGGTGCTAAGTGATGAAACAAGAATAAAAATATTAGCAATTCTTTTTGATCATCAACCTTTATCCGTGAATGAAATTAAAGATAGAATAGGAAATATTTCATTACCTGGAATTTCATACCAGTTGAAAATTCTACAATCTATGGATATTATTCGTTATAAAAAAGTTGGGCGGAAAAAATTGTTCCATTTATCAGATGAGCACGTCACCCACATTCTAAATGATGTTATTGTTCATTTATCCCCTGAAGGACCTTGTAATGGGGAATTAAATTGTTCGGATGAATCGAACTTGCATTTGGTGATTGAATGAATCAAAACAAGAAAGAAAGCATTTTAGATGTTCGGATTTTACCAAATGATTTAATTGATATCGAAGAATCCTCCGAAAATCATTCATGTGGGTGCAGCAGTGGTTGTTCTGATCTCACTATTAAACCAGAAGAAGAGAGATTTAGTTGGTTCAATCAAACAATCCCTTATTTCATTTCAATATTTCTTGCTATAATTGCTGCAATCATAGGACTAAATGAAACAAATCAAGATTTTCTATCCAATATATATTTTTATATATTTCTACTTGCCAGTTATGGATTTTCTTCTTATAATGTAATTAATGGATTCTTGAGAATTTTAAACCCAAAAACGATATTAGACGAACGATTTTTAATGATAGTTGCAACCATTGGAGCTCTAATTATTGGTGAATTCTTTGAAGCAATAGGTGTCATGTTATTCTATAATATTGGGGCAGTATTGGAGAAATTTTCGGTTTTTAAATCCAAGAGATCTATCAAAAAGCTGTTAGAAAATCAACCAAAATATGCAAATATTAAAAGACCTGAAGGGTCCATAATTAGAATTAACCCAGAGGATGTAAAAATTGGAGATTTAGTTGTTGTTAAACCCGGAGAAAAAGTTCCTGTGGATGGAAAAATGGTTTCAGAAAATTCAATTTTTAACACTTCAGCTCTAACAGGAGAATCGCTACCTCGTAAAATTAATAAAAATGAGAAAGTATTAGCAGGAATGATAAATTTAACTAATATATGTGAAATCATAGTTCTAAAAACGTATGAAAATTCAGCAATAGCCCGAATCCTTTATCTCGTTCAGCATGCAGATAATAATAAATCGAAAACTGAAAAAATATCAAATCGGTTTGCTAAATATTATACTCCAGTGATTTTAGTTTCAGCGATTTTTCTTGCTATTATTCCACCTTTACTTATTTCTGGTTCAAATTTTTCAACTTGGATATATAGAGCAATGGTATTTCTGGTTATTTCTTGCCCTTGTGCATTAGTATTATCAATTCCCTTAACTTATTTCATCGGAATAGGCGAATCTGCCCGCAATGGAATAATTGTGAAAGGAACAAAAAATTTGGAAACGTTAGCTAAGGTAAACACTATAGTTTTTGATAAAACAGGAACAATAACAAAAGGAAACTTCAGTGTGTCTAAAATTATTGCTTTAAACGGATATACTGAAATGGAGTTATTAAAAATGGTAGCCTCTATTGAAAAATATTCCACTCATCCAATTGGACTATCAATTGTTGAAGTTTTCAAAGAAAAAGGCTTAGAAGATACAAATAATTCAATAAAAAATTTTAAAGAAATTTCTGCGTTGGGAATTAGTGCTGAATTAAATGGTTCAGATATTATTATTGGAAATGATAAAATCCTTCATGAATTCAAAATACCACACCACCACAATTATTGTTCAATTTCGGGAACTGTAGTCCATATAGCTTTAGATAACGTATATATAGGACATATTTTGATATCTGATGAAATTCGAGAAGAAGCGAAAGATTCAGTTACCTATCTACGAAGGTTAGGGATTAATAATTTGAAGATTTTCTCTGGTGATGAGAAATCAATTGTATCAAATGTTGCTCAAAAATTGGGAATTAATGATTATTATTACAGTTTATTGCCCGAAGATAAAGTATCTAAGCTAAAAGATATTAAAAAAGGGTCTAATATTGTTGCATTTGTAGGAGATGGTATTAATGATGCTCCGATTATTGCCCATTCAGATGTTGGTATTGCACTTGCAGGAATTGGATCAGATATTGTCATTGAAACGGCAGATGTAGTTATTAACTCAACAAATCTACTCAAAGTAGGAAAATTGATACAAATTTCAAAAAAAACACGTAAGATTATTCAAGAAAATTTTCTTATAATATTGATAATTAAGGCTCTTTTCTTAGTATTGGGTGCATTTGGAATGGTATCAATGTGGGGAGCAGTTTTTGCAGACGTGGGAGTTACAATCTTGACTGTCATTAACGCCCAAAGAGTTGCAGAATATATGCCTAAGATAAAAAGACTTCCACTATAATCTCATTAAAACCAGGTAAGTTTTGATGTGAAAAAATTTCGTTTCTTTCTGTGTAGGCTTGCATTTGATCCCAAATTTCTTTTTTATTTATTTTATTTGAGAATTCATTCAATTTCTTTGTTGCAGAATAAGTTTGTCCCTTATAGATATAACAAATTAATAGAGGAGAAATTGATTTAATAAGAATAAAATATTCTCCAAATTTTGCACGATCAAAAGATTCTGAGAATAATTGCCCACTAAATATTCGAAAAGCGGAAATTAATGACCCAATTAATTGTTCATCTACGACCCAACCAGATATGAAAGCTTTTGAAAATAAAACAGATCCATTTTCTTTTAGGATATTAATTGCAATCGGGGTTTCATTTTTTATTTGAATATCTTCTGATTCACCCTGCCTAAGTAGTCTCTCCATTTGAGGATCAATCATCGCTAAATTGAATTTTTCAGAGAAGGGCAATTCAGATTTATCTAAAGTGGTCCAAATATGATATTTTTCAAGTAATTGATCATGTTCCTCAGAAATAGTCATAGCCAAACGATTAAACCCTTTCGAATCTGCTAAATTTTGAGCTTTTGTTAATAAAGTTCTGGCTTTTTGAATATCTAATTGAATTAGTGCAAATTTTGCTTGAATTAAATATATCTCAGCCAACAAATGATATGAATTATGGTTTTTTGAAATTAGAAGTAATTTTTGGAGGATTTCATTGATGTCATTTAAAATGTCTTCATCATTATTGCTTTTTAATTCGTAAATATATAAATCACATAAATTTATCATAGCAATTACTGTTAGTTCAAATTTAATTACGTCAGAATTAATTATACGCTTCAAAATTTCTTGCGCTTCATATATTTTTTTAACTCTTGGCTTTATCTTGAACATAAGAGCATCAGCTATTTCGTATATAGCATGTATACGCTTATTATTTCCTTCCAACTCATCAATTTTCTTTAATTCTTCTAAATATTTTTGGCAATCTGATAAATTTCTTTGATCTAGTGATATAGTGAATAAATAGAATAATGTGTCCATAATTTCCAAATTATTCCCGATTATAATATCCAATTCTAAACTTTGATTTAAATAATGTATGGCTTCATTCATATTTCCTTTTTGCCAATTCATCACACCAAGATTTCCTAATTGGATTCGAATACTTCGTTGATTTTTATATTTTTTAGCTAGATCTATACTACGTTTCGTATAATCAAGAGCCAAATCCAACTTTCCTTGAAGTTTATATGTCCAAGCAATATTATTCAATATCTTAGAAATTTTAATTATATCTTTATTTTCGTTAGATAATTCAAGTGATTTTTGGAGAATTTCTAATC
>JAUWMK010000438.1 GCA_030613185.1 Promethearchaeum sp. | reverse complement strand
AAGAAATGAAGAAAAAGAAAAATCTAAGATTTAAATTAATTGTTTTAGGAGATCCTAGTGTTGGGAAAACAACTTTAATAAACCGATTTGTGACTAATCAATTTCACTCTGAATATAAACCTACTCTGGGTATTTCAATTACGAATCAAGAATATTTCTTACAAGGATTTGAAGACCAGATTCTAAATTTTATGATCTGGGACTTAGCTGGGCAAAAGTTTTTTCAACGAGTTCGAAAAGCATATTACAGAGGAGCTAATGCAGTTTTTATTACATATGATATTACAGACCATAAAACATTCGAGTCTGTTAATGGTTGGCTAAAAGATGTTAGAGTTGTTTTACCAGATGTTCCAATCATAATATTAGGGAACAAGATCGACTTAGAAGGGTCCCGAATGGTATCATCAAAAGATGGGAGTGAGTTAGCTTCTAATTTAAAATGTTCCTTTATGGAATCTTCTGCAAAATCGGGCGAAAATGTAAGAGATGTATTTAATATGATCGGTATTGGGCTATTTTTCGAGCAAAATAGTAAATAAAATTCTATTTTTTCTTTTCAGTTTTTTATAAGATTTCTCTTTGTTTTCGGAAAAAGGAAATAAAAGAAAAGTAACTTTTTTTTTTGATTATATCCAATGAATCTTATTATGCCAACTGTTGAAGAAATAATTACTAAGGCAAAAAATGCAAATCGCAAAATTTTAACAGAATTTGAATCAAAAGAACTTTTAGAAGTAATAAACGTTCCAATTCCTAAACAAGAGTTAATCCCGGCAAAAGACGGAGAAGCTGCTGTTCTTAATGCTTGTAAAAATACCGGATACCCTGTAGTAATGAAATTAATGAGTGATAAAATAGTTCATAAATCAGACTCTGGTGCCGTAAAATTGGATATTTCCGATAGTGAATCTGCTAAACAAGCTTATAATGAATTAATGAAAATAGATTGTGATAACGATCCATTAAAAGCAATTTCTGTTCAGGAAATGGCCCCTAAACCTATTGCAGAGATTATTGTAGGTTCTTTGCAAGATCCTCAGTTTGGTGCAACCATAATGTTTGGAATCGGTGGTGTTCTAGTTGAAATAATGAAGGATGTCTCTTTTAGAATTGCGCCAATTTCTGAATTTGATGCTGATGAAATGATTCATGAGATAAAGGGTTTTAAGATTTTAGACGGTTATCGAGGAAATGATAAAGCAGATCTCGAATCTCTAAAAAAACTCCTGATAAAAATCGCTGATTTAGCATATAAACACGATGAAATCTCAGAAATGGATTTGAATCCGATATTTATCTATAAAGATGGTCTAAAGGCAGTTGACGCACGTATCATTTTGAAGTTCTAAAGTGTGTCTGTATTGATATCAGTATCGAAGTGCTCTATTTTCATTTTTATTTTTGTATTTTTATTATTTTCATTTTTCACTTTTCACTTATATTCTAATTTTAGATTTGGTTTTTTTTTTGTACCACATTTTTATAGCATTGAATTCCCTTTATATACACCACCTATCATTTCAAAAAATATATATGATTCTTGAATTGAAATATTATTATAGAAAATTTTAAGAGTTCGCCATTTGAAATTCGATCTCTTTGGAAGTGAATTCTAATATGATTAAAAAAACTTTAAAAAAAAAATTCAAAAAAATGCAGATATTTATCACACTTATCTTTCTCTGCATGTTTATAATTGGTCCTCCTACTAACCATGATTTTACGAATAATGATGGTCAGGAAACTACTAATAATTCATTAAACAATATTCCAAAAATACAAGATTATGGAACAAATTCCACAGGGCAAACTAGCAACATCGATGTAACTCTTCATCAAGCTTATCATAATGACTCCATTGTCGATATAGATGAAAGTTCCAATTCTTTTACCGTTCCCGCACCTAGTGCAACAGATTTTAATTCATCTTATGTTGATCTTAGTATCAATAATATTACAATAAGTAATCGTTCTCATACCATTGAAGATTCTTCCGATGGTGCAGTTGATGTTACATTGTATACTCGGGTTGTTTCCTTTGTTGTGGATCGAAATTGTTATCTTGCTAATGCCAATTTTTCGACAAGGAAGAATTCTGGTTTTACAGGAAACGGCACAATGTCTGTTCGATTATATAATTCAATATGGGATAAGGACAGTAATGGTAGAAATCAACCAGACACCTATCTGAACGGTGGAAACCCTATTGGAACAATTGAAGTTAATGGAACTGCATGGGAAAGTGCTGTATTTGATCTTTCAGAAACATATTTAGATAATTCGAATACTGATAACAATACATGGTATCTTGGTTTACGAACAAATGGTGAAGAAGAATTTCAAGGACAATGGAGATTTGCAGATGATACAAATGGGGATAACGCAAATTCATATTTGTATGCAGGAAGTGATACTTGGACCAGTTCTGAAACAGATTATTGTACTAAAATCGGTTTAACCTTAAATAAAACTTATGTTACTCCTTCTGAAATCAATTTAAAAATCAATAATACTCTCGTTCACAACAATCCCAACCTTCCCACTAATAATTCCGGATTCTGGAATAGAACTGGGGATGGTGGAGCTAATAATCAAATAAATTATACGTTTAGTGCCGATTGGTATAATTTTGCTCTCGAAGTTAATAAAACTCAAGTGAATTATACAAAATCCATAACTGCAATTACAACTTATACTGTCCAAAATGGTTCTGATGTTTATTGGGAATCTAA
>JAUWMK010000058.1 GCA_030613185.1 Promethearchaeum sp. | reverse complement strand
AATGAAGGAAATTATTATAGATGTCTTGTTTTGCATTTGTTTTTTTGCTTATGGTTATATTCAAACAATGAAAGTGGGGAAAAATAGTCGAACTCAACGGTTCTTGGGATCATACCCTTTTTCGAATCAAGAAATGGAGGTGAAAAATTTTCTTTAACAGTGCCAAAATTTAGTAAAATAATATTTTTTTTTTTTATTTCATTTTTTGTAATTTTCTTGCTCTTGACCAACTTTCCATTACCAAACTACTCAGTAATTTGATATGTTTGCTGTCTTTTGTCCGAAGCGTTAGTATACTATCTTCATTTTTCCCGCTAATTCCTAAGAACAATTCTTCCCCATCTCTCAAAATACAATAACGATCTTTATAATCATCAATTCTAATCGCTATGTTGTCAAAGGTAAGTTCTCTTAAAATTTCTTGATGATCGGGATTTGATGGTTCAATCCCTGTTGCAACTTTAATGTTAACTGATGGTTTTACATCATATAGTTCCAGATCTCTAATATTTTCAATTATTGGTGTAGTTAAAATTATTGTATGTAAACCTTTCATTAATATTGATTTTATTTCCTTTAATACTGAATCTTTTGGGAGGTAAAACCCTTCTTTTGCTTTTTCTTCGAAATTATGTAGTTTTTGATTTAATTTCTCTACTTCTTCATCTGCAGCATCAAGATCTTGAGCTAATAGCTCCAATTCTTCTTCTAAACTTTTATTTTTTAATTCCAAATCTTCTACTTGTTCTACTTGTTTTTCTGCTATAGGAGGTCACCATTTTTTTGTTACTAAAAGAATTAGTTCTTATTTAATAATTTAAATTTTTCTTGCTAAATTAAAAATTCTTTTTATTTTTACCGAAAGGATTTTAGGTTTTTAAACACAAAAAAATCTCAATGAGTTCTTCAAAAAAAGATTTGATTGATCGAATTTCAATTTTGATCGATCAAGAAATGAAAGAAAATAGTGCAATAAAAGGGATTTGCATCGGTACGGATATGGCGACAAATTTATATACAAAGTTAGATCCCGATCTTGAAGGTTTTTCTGGAACTAATCTAATAGCAAGTGCAACAAGTTTTCAAAATATTGCTGGGTCTCTAGTTTCACAGTTAACAGAAAAAAAACTTAAATCTAATTTTGTTACAGTCGAAAATTACATTATGGTAATGAATATTGTAAAGGATGTTTCAGGAGCTGCCATTTTAGATAGAAAATTTGCCGAACTTCAAGGAATCAATAAAATACAAGAAGATTTCAAAATTCTAATGCAAAAAATCGCAACATATGTTGAAACATCTGATTTTATAGAAACATCTGATTTTGTCAAGATTAGTCAAGCTCTTCCAACAGCCTCATCTATAATCTTAGTAACTAAAGAAGGTATGCCAATAAAAGCAATAGGTATTAAAAATATGGCAGAACCTATTGTAAGTTCAATGGTTTCATCTATTTCAATTTTAACAGAGGTTATGATGAAATCTTCATTAGATTATTGTATACTTGAAGGAGAAGAATCTATTATTATTATTATTCAATACGATCCAAAAAGAATCTTATCTGTTTCTCTTCCTGATCAGGAGAAAGATAATATTGGGCGTCATTTAGCTACAATAAAATCTATTATTGAAAAATCCGAAGAAATCTAATTTTTTTTTTTTTTAAAATCCTACTTTTCCACTTCTTAAAGATCTCATTAATTTTAAGTTAAATAATTCATTTTCTAAATTAGTTTTCAGCAAATTTTTGTCGATTAAGAAAAATCTTAATTTTCTTTTGGAATTTTATGAAAAATATTAGTTAAAATAGAAACAAAGTCTCTTCAATATAGGTGTTAATATTTGGAAAAACAAGATACAAGTAATAATAAAAAAAAGTCATTGCTATGGATACTAGCAATTATCGGATTATCTTTCATCAATTATTTATGGCCCGCACTGGTGATTTTTGCAATATACGAAGGTATTAAAAAAATAATTACTAAATCCCAATTCATTGAAAACGTTCCAAGTAAACCAATTGCTCAAATGAATGAAAATCAAATTTTAAGTTAAAATAGAAGCTTTTTTTTGCGAATTTTAATGTTTTTTAAGAATGGAACTGATTTTTTTAGGAACTTCAGGTTTTGGGATTACGGTTTCCAGAAATTTACCATCTATCTTATTAGATAAATCTATTTTAGTTGATTGCGGAGAAGGTTGTCTGAAATCTTTATACAAATATAACATTGAGGTAACGGCTCTTAAAGCAATATTTATTTCTCATCTTCATCCAGATCATATCTTAGGTTTGATAACTGTAATGACTAAAATTGGAATATATTCTCCAAATTTTTCAATCAAAGAATATCCTCCTATATATGTTCCCAAAGGGATGAAAATTCAATTGGAAAATATAATTGATGCAACATTTTCTAATTTTTTAAACAATAAATTCAAGCTTAAAATAATCGAATTAGAATCAAATCCAGAATCCAATTTAAAAATAACAATCAATAACAAAATATATCATGTAAATTGGATAAAAACTTTGCACTCTCCTATATGTTATGCATACAACTTCAATGATGAGGTAATAATATCTGGTGACACAGCTCCTTTCTTGGATTTTAACAAATTTATTAAAAATATTCCGATTTTGATTCACGAGGCAACTTTTTTCGATCATGATTTTAAATTAGCACATAGATTAAATCATAGCACACCTTCAGATGTTGCAAATATTGCAAATAAATATGGAATTAAACAAGTATATCTTTATCATGTTCCAGATATCGATAAAAATGAAGAAAAAAAATTTGTATCCAAAGCAAAAACAATCTTTCCGAATCTATTAGTTGCTCATGATGGAGATGAGATTATTTTTCCTCCGAATGTGGTCGACCAGTAAGAAAAACATGATTAATTATTACCATACTTATCGCCAATATTAAAAATAGCAATGCTATTGAATAATCTGCAATGAATCCAAAAAGCGGAGCAAAAATTAAAACTGCAATTGATTTTATTTGGGATTCAACACTTAGAATTGTTGCTCGCTCTTCTTTAGGCATAACTTCTCCCATATAATCAACAGCCAGTGGTCTCCGAAAATTTTCAAACACATATATCAATAGATATAGCAAAATAATCACTATCGGAATTTCAATCCACATGAATATCGCTTCCAGTAATAAAATAAATGCGAAAAGATCGAACAAAATATCCATAGATGTTTTCGCATTGTGAAATAATTTCTTTACTTTAAATGCGTTCTTGGATGACAATGAAGAGATTAAATAGAAGATACAATATATTCCCCCAAGAAAAATTGAAATGTAGATATCTTTTGTCTCAATATCAATTCCTTCCTTGCCAATTTGAATTAGAAAAATTGAAATAATAATTACCATGATTGGTTGGATGTAATCCTTTAGAGTTTTATAGATTGCATCATAGATCGCTGATGATAATATAGCTTTGCGAATTCTTTTCGATTTTAATGTTGGCTTTACACCTTTAAAACCAAATTTTAGCTGATTCCAATATCCTCCCGTTATAGGTTGATGATCATTCATATAACTTGGATAAGAAGCAATAAGAATGAAATCCAATATGTACGGGATAATTGTAATTAAAAATATCCATTTACTTGCAGGAATATATATTATTAGAAAAATTGCAAGAATTGCTGAAAGTGCAGAACCAAGCAGTGAATAAGAACGGGTACTTCCATACACATGCGTCTTATATTCCAGTAAATTTTCGTTTTCCATCCAAAGCAATTCCATAGCTTTATGAGTTCCCGATCTAAATGATTCTCCTAAACCAAAGAATATCGAAGCAAATACGAGAAAAACAAGATTTGAGTATGGAAGGCTTGGATCTATTCCAAAGAAATAAAAAATAAAGGAAATAATATAGAAAACAAAGCAAAATAATAGTTCTCTTTTCTTTCCAAATTTATCCGCAATTATTCCTGAGGGTATTTCGAAGATATATGTTATTATTTCCCGAATCGAAATTAATAATCCGATTTCAAATAAACTTAATCCTATATTGATGAGCATTATTAATAGGAAAGGTTCAAAAAACCGGAGATTCTTGAAAAATCCATAAAACCTAAATTTCCACATCAATTTCGAGTGTTTTATCTTTTGAATATTTGGATCGTGTTCTTTATTTGTTTTTTCTGCCACTTCTTACACCTCGAATATTTCAGAATATAATTCTAACAGATATTTCTTTAATTCATTTAATAATTCAATACCCTTTTTGGTGATTTTATAATATTTCCTAATTTTTCCATTAATGTTTTGCTTGGTTTGACTGAGAATTTCATCCTGTAGAAGTTCGTTTAACCATGGATAAAGTGTTCCAGGGCTTATTTTATATCCATGTCGTTCAAGTTCAGTAATTAACCAAGAACCGTAAAAGGGTTCCTTATTTGCATGATAAAGAATGTGAGCAATAATTGCTGATCTTTTAAATTTTTCAAGAACATTCATAATAATCAGTGATATTAATATTATCGATTTTCGATATCGATTTTCAATATTACATATTAACCACAATTTTTAAAATTTATTTAATGTGTGTGTGATTAAAAAAGGATTTATATTTCAGAAAAAAACATACTTAATTCTATTATTCTCTTAAACATTTAATAAAAAGCGCAATTTCATTATAAATATCTTGAGTAAACCTATCCACTAATAAATTATGGCCTGCATTTTCATAAAATCTTATAAACTTATTTGGATGTTTCCAGTTTTTATACAATCTGTGAACTGCAACGTGATCTACAACTGGATCTGAAGTTCCTTGAAGAATTAAGCATGGAATTTTTGTTCGAGGAGTTAAAAAATGAGTATTATTGATAAGATTCAGGATATTTTTAAACATTCTAAGGGACATTTCTTTTAATCGAAAGTGATTATTTTTTGAGTAGTTTTTATATTCTTCAAAATAAGTTTCTTCCAATTTTTCTTCTAAAACCTTATGAACTGGGGTTCCTTTTGAAAAAAGTTGTCCAATTGTAATTAAAGGATGAAGAAAAAAGTGCTTTAACGTATTTTTAAGTCGCCATATTGGAGAAGCTAGAATTATTCCATCGATTTCTAAATCTTTATGTTTTAATGCTACCTGCATTGCAATGAGCGATCCAATATCATACCCAAAGAAATAAATTGGAATATCATATTTCTGTTTATAATGGCGCACTAGTTTATTGATATCGTTATAAATCTCTTGAAATGATTTCAAATCCCCTAAATTTCCTCCAGCATTTCCTCCTGTTCGTCCATGACCCCGGTAATCTAAACTCACAATTGTTGCTCCAAGTGGATTTAATGCATCTGCTAATGGGTAAAAAGTGTCTGAACAACCGTATATTTCATGAAATGCGAAAATTAGAACTTTTGATGTTTTTTCGCCGCCTTTAAGTGTTGAAGGCCATTCTTGATAGAAAA
Organism: Promethearchaeum sp.; assembly: GCA_030613185.1. GTDB lineage: Archaea > Asgardarchaeota > Lokiarchaeia > Sigyniarchaeales > Promethearchaeaceae > Promethearchaeum. The sequence goes on along the minus strand of JAUWMK010000058.1, from coordinate 11,588 downwards.
ATCTAAGTCCTCCATTTAGTTCAAAGAAATTCTCTGAAGACATGCGATCGTTGGAACTGGTGTGAATTACTTGGCGCAAATTCTTTAGGTTTTTATAATACTTGCGAACCTCTTTATCACTTAATCCTTTCGTACCCAAGAAATGGCTGCTGATTGTGGATTTCACGGTGATCACTTGATTTTTCTAGTAATTTCTATTAACAATAAGTAAGTAATTTATTCGTAAATAATTATTTATCTTCTTTTTTTTCGATTTGCCAAAAATGATGTACAATTTCATCCTTAAACATATAAAGGAAATGCTCCAAACCTTTTGAATCTTGATAAATTTGACAAAATTCTGGAGGAGATGGATATAAATCATCATCTTTCCAAAATATATTAAATTTTGATGAGTTATCTTCTAAAACCCAAGCAGTAATCTGATATTTATCATTAATTTTTTGAGATCCAATAATAATTATCTTATCGGAAAAGGTTTCATCATCATTCCTAAGTCTTATCGCATCAAAATCTCCTACTTTATCCATATTTAATTGTGAAAATTTTTCTGATTCATGCCAAGTTGCACCAAAATCCGATGATAGATAACTAACAATAGAATTCTGATTTGATACCCAGCATAATAATCTTAAATTATCATTTTTTTCTTCTAAAATGACTGGAGAATATGACCCAAGAATTTCTGAATCATTTCCATTAACATTATCAAATTCTTCATCAGGTTCAATATATAGAGATAGGTGCCAGTTTTTTCCATTATCATCCGAAATAATAACCAAAGAACGTTTTACAAGTTCATTTTCAACTGGTATTAAGATATTTCCTGTTTTGATTCCCTTTTGAAGAAGTATTGGATTTGAATGAATTTTCCATGATGAAAATTCATGTGAAATTAATCGCGGTTCTTCTTTCCAACTTTTTCCATAATTATGTGATGATAAAATGAAAAGATCATGTAGATTTTCCGAATTTAAGCTGTTAAATAACAAAATTAAATCCCCTTTATTATCAAAAAATAAGGAAATCCCTGATATATGTAGATATTTGCTAATAAATCTGTTAAATTCAGGTGAATTTTGCGGAATTTCATCGGTCCATGCAGATTTTTCCGTTTTTTTCTCCATAAATCTAATTTTTTTATTATTATCAGATATATATGTTAAAAACCATTCTCCATGCGGAAATTCAATAAATTTAAATGATTCGCAATTAGATCCCCTTAATTTAATCTTTTCATATAAAATCTCGCTCATTATAATCCCTGTGTTAAATATTATAAAATAATAGATAAAAAACCATTTTTAAAGAATATAAAAAAATTAAATAACTTATTCTTCACTGGCATGCTCAGGATCAAACCCTAGTAGCTTGCAATTATTTATCTCTTTCTTTAAAAATTCCCGAATTGCCAATCGAATTGCCTCGGATCGCGACGGAACCATTCCAATCTCTTGAATTTTTTCTAAATTTCTTACGTATATTTCAGGTAACGCAATTGTTATATTCTTCATTTTCTGTCGTCCACGAGTCATTTTTGATTTCGGTCTCCTTCATTAATTTGAGTAGATTACTGCGTAATATCTTCCGATTTTAAAATATCACAAAGGTTTTGATATTTTATTTAACCATTACATTAAATACCGTTCTTAAAAGGTATTATGTAAGATAATACGCACTTTCCTCCCGCAAATATAATATGTCCTTAGCAAATATAAAATTTCTCAAAATTTCTCAAAATTTCTCAAAATTCCTCAATTCCACTTCTAGTAAACTTACCGATTGGTGAAAAGTTTAATATTTAAAGAATATTATAAAAAGCAGATAGTTTTTTAAAGGAATATTATCAATACCTCGTTAATTAAGTTTTTAAAAAAAAAAAGTCTAACCTATTAATAAAATTAAAAAATATAACATTCTATTAATAAATATTCCTCGAAAATTTCGAGCGGAAAATATACAAAAAAGGGAGAACTGCAAAAAATGTATGAAGAAGAAGAAGAAACACTCGAAGATATCCTTAAAAATCTGTTGGCTTCAATTCCAGAAGTTCAATCTGCTGCAGTAGTAAGTATTGAAGGCCTCCCGATTGCAAGTGCGCTCCCGCCCGATGTCGACGAGACGAGAATCGCTGCAATGACGGCCGCAATTTTATCCTTGGCTGAAAGGGCAGCTCAAGAATTCGGGAAGGGACTTTTCGAGCAAGTGTTTGTGCGAGGTCAAAATGGCTACGTTTTGACCATGGCTGCGGGACCAAACGCGGTACTCACGATTTCCACATCAAAAAACGTGAAATTGGGCTTAATTTTTCTGGATACTAAGCGAACTTGCGACAAAATTTCCAAGTATGTTTAAAAGGGAAATCCTTATATTTTTAGAAGTATTTAAACTCAAATTCTTTCTAAATTCATATTTTTCTAAGAAAGGCGTTAAACGTTGGTTAGTTTCTAAGCGAATTTTTTCCCGATTTTCAAATTCCGTAAAGTTTTTATTTCTGCTTGGAACTTAATTATTTTTAACCCAACCTTCTAGCTCCTCGAAGAACTTACGGATAAAAAATCTGAAAGAATTCAAAGAACTGCTGAAAAAATAGTGAAATATGTTAGGGATTACTAAAAAAATGGAATACAGAAATCAAATTAATGTTGTGAAATAATAATTTGGGAAAAACCAATAGAACCACAAAGAAATCCCGAGATCTTCGATTCTTCCATTGATTATCTAATTCAAGTAAAAAGTAGTAAAAAATTAAAATATATTACCGGAAATCGATGTAAAGAAGGAATTATCTTCAAGTTGTTTCATATAGATTTTTTTTTTTAGATTTCTCAATTTCGTATCTCGTGCATAAAGCTTTAGGAAGGTAGATATAAAATGATCCTTTAACACTTTGAACTTTCTTTTGCTTAAAATTATCATATTCTTGCAAGTTTCGACTCATATTATTGACCGTTGGAATATTAATTAATAATTATTTATGGATTCCTATGCTTTAAAATATTAACTATTGTATCCATATGATCTTTTAAAAAGATGTAAATAACAACTAAGCCAGTTAAAAAATGTTCGAGAATTATTCAATTTCTTAAATAACTGTAATTTTTCATCTGAATTTATAATTTATATCATTTTTTCAGAAGATTTATAAGCTAATTTTCTTTTTATTCTTATTTGAGGTCAAAAAATGTATCACCCCCGGTTTAAAGGTACCCATTATGAAATGGGAGTGAAAATGGGAAGTATTTTCAAAAAAAATAATGTTGTATTCCCAATTAGTCTTGATCCCTTTCAAACTAAATTTGGGAAAGAAAGCGGGAAATTGTTAAATCAATTTTTTCCTGAGGTTGTAGAAGAAATCAAAGGTATTACTGATACGATAGGATATAATAATCAATTATTTACTTCTTGGATGATGTGTATGGGATGTTGTCTGGATATAAGTAATGGGGATTGTATTGAGGTCAGAGGTTGTACGGCATTCAGTTTTGTTCATAACAATAAGGTATATTATGGAAGAGATAATGATTTACCTCCATTTTTAAAAAAAATCAGTAAAAGCATTTATTATAAACCCAAAAACAAAAATAGTTTTATTTTGAACACATCATCTTTCGTCAATGGAGAAGAAGGCATAAACCAATATGGATTGGTCTCAGCAATGACTTTTGTTTTACCAAAATTAGAAGAAATAAAACCTGGTTTAAACTCAGTTTTTTTAGTTCGCTATATTCTAGAAAACTGTAAAACAGTTAGTGAGGGCATTGAAGCATTGAAAAAACTACCGATAGCTTCCAGTTGCAACATTCTATTAACAGATAGAAGTAAAAAAATGGTAGTAGTAGAATGTATTCCACTAAAAATAAACGTAAGAAACCCTCTGAAAAACAAGAATGATGAGAAATTTGTAATAACTGTAAACCAATTTTCTTCAAAAGAAATGTGGAATCACGATGCTAGCAATCATAATATATATTTTTCTAAACTTAGATACCAAACTGCATACAATGCTTTAAAAAATATTGAATATGATGATAGTGTTAAACATGCTAAAGCCATTCTCAGCGGAAAACATGGATTTATGTGTCAATATGATAAATCATTAAATTTTAAAACTATTTGGTCTTCAGTGTTTGATATTTCAGATAGTAAGATTTATAGGGCTGAAGGAGATCCTAAAAGAGTCAAGTATATTGAAGATAAAAGGATGGTTAAAGATTGGTTTTCTAAGTGATACTGATGGGCTTTATTATCGTAAATACATTTCAAATTTTAAAGATTGTCAGATTATTGTACCTCATTTAGGTTCAATTCATGGAATTCCAAAAGGTTATAAACATCTCTACAAAGATGGATTAGAAAAATTTCTTAAATATCTTCCTAAAAAGAAGGATCAATTAATAATTTTAAGTGAATTTGGTTTTGAATTATCCTCTTCAATTGAATTTAATAAAGGAATTAAAAGCATGATTCCTTTCGATTATAAATATTGTGAAATAATTGATCACATTGAAAAATTTGTTGTTCCGATTCTGAAGAATTAAATGAATACTCAGGTTCAATATTTGCTATACAATTATATGATAATTTTATCTGGCATTCTAAAAAAAGTATAAGTTTATGGTTCATTCTTCCTTTGTTCATAAAAAATTATTTCAGACAGAATTTAATATGGAAAATCTTCAATTTATTGAAAACAATTAGTATTTTTTATCGAATAGGAATGCAATCTTAAAAATTATAATCTAAACTTTGAATTTTTCATTATTTTCTCCTAATGATAGTAATTTATCCAATCGAATTGAAAACCAAATTCGTAAAATTATAAAAAATGTTAATTATGAAAGTTTTTATCAACATTTTGATTGAATTTTCAAAGAAACTTTAAAATATTCAACAAACCAAATCAAGACAGTGTTTATTGAAAATCTACTTATTTGAATTTTTTATTGATCAATGATCTTTGAACTATTGCATTAACTACTTTATCCTTATTATTAGATATTTTTGGCGGTTTTTCCCCGTAAAATTCGGAAAATTCATAATTATTGAAAAGAACGGGGATTTTGTCCTTGTTATAGGCAGTCATCCCTGTGCAAATGTATAAATTTTGTTTTTCTAAAGAGGTAATGTGGAGATAGGCTTTACCTTCTTTAGAAAAATTGGTTTTATGAGCTAATTGGCTAATTCCTGCCCTAACGAATCCATATTTAATATACTCTTTATTTTTTTCTTTGGAATTCATTTAATATTCCTCTACCAACATCTCTTCTTATGGATTATCTACTACACCAACAGGTGAAGTAAAAACATCTTTTATCCAATCTTGAAAGTTTTTATGAACGCTAAGATCAATTTCATTATTTATTTCTATTGCATCTTTAATTTTATCCAAAAAAGGATGATTTTCTAATAGAATTTTTGAAAATCTGTCTAATTTTTGAATAGCAGAATTAGATGAGCCTTGGTATACATAGCACGCAATACAATTTCTAATTTTCATTAATAATATCTTATGTTTTTCAAATTGTGCAAAATTTATTGAATTATTTATATAATTTCTTATATAATTATATAAATTCATTTGGAAAATGTTGAATTTCATACCATTTATTTTCCATTCTTCATTAAATTCTTGGGAAACGATGGTTGTTCCATCAAATTGAAGCATTATTATAAGAAAAGGGGTATCTTTTTCATTTTTTTCAATTTTATCATATTTTGGTGAAAAGAAATTTCGTATTTGTGATTTAATCATATTTAATTGTTTTTTCTTGAAATTTACTTTGGCTTTCTTTGAATAATTCTCCCAAAAAGAATAGTTATTGAAATATTCATCGTATTCATTTAACACTTTAATTTTAATTCGATTTAATTCAAATTTGTTTGCAATTTTTAGTGCATTTTCTAAATATTGTTGTGAAACATGAAAATTAAAATCCAAAAGTGCTATTTTTGCTTCAATTAATAAGGATTCAACTAAAAGAGAGTAGGAATTAGTATTTTTTGTGATTGCGGCAATTTTTTTAATGTTATTATTTATTTCCTCTATTATTCTTAGATTATTTGTGTTCTCAAATTTATCTAATAAAATTTCAGAATGCATTAATAATGCTTTTACAGTTATATCATGATATCGTATTTCATCCTCAATTATGTATCTTAAATTTTTTTCAGCTTTTAATAGTGAACCTTTTGTTTTTTCTTTTCTTAACACCATGGCGTTGCTCAAATGATATCTTTGTTGAATAATCTTATTTTCTTCATGATTTTTTATTAATTCCAATTGATTTAAATAATAATTTGCTAATTTAAGATGATTTGACTCTAATAAGACTGCTATTGTAGGAACTAGAATTTCAGAAATTTGAAATTTATCATCGGATTTCAAGGCTATTTCTAGTCCATTATATAAATGATCTAATGCTTTTTCATATTCTCCTTTATGCCAATAAACTTCACCTATATTTTGAGACCCTACCCTGATTCCTTCAGAATATCCATCAGAATAATCTATTTCAAGAGATTTCTCCATAAATTTTAAACTTTCATTAAGTTTTCCTAATTGTATTAAAATTGCACCAATATTGTTACCTGTCTTTGAAAAACCACGAGTAGAATTAATCTCTGAATAAATTTCGAAAGCTTGCTTTAGATATCCTAGAGATTTGATTAGATCGCCCCTAGCATTATACATAACACCAATATTGTTATATGCATTAGCGATATCCAATTGATTTCTTAATTTTAGTCTAATATCTAAGTTAAATTTAGCATAAAACAGTGCATTATCTAATTCTCCTTTATGCCAATAACATCCCATTCTCAATATAATTAAATTTCCCATTCTTTCCATTATATCGATTTCAGTAGCCGTTTGAATTGTTAATAATTTCTTTTCAGCGATGATTAAGTTCTTCTCAATATCATCAATTTTCCCCATTGAAAACAGAATTTTACTCATTTCTATGAATATATCAATTTCAAATATGGGAATATCTATTATTTCCTGGTTTTGAAGCAATTGTTTAGCTAGCGTTAAACCTTCTTTATATAATCCCATTTTTTCATAAAACTTAATTTTCATTATCTGAATGGTTGTAATATCTTTGAAATTTAGGTTTTTTTGCTTCTCGTAAATTTCAATTTTAGTTAATCCTTCACCGAATCTGCTTTTTTCAAATAAAAACTCAAGGATTTCCATTCTATTCATTTTTTTTAAAAACTCCTTTTTTGCATGAAATAATCTCAAAAATGTTTTGCAATTAAATTTAGAGAAAAATAGTATAAAAATCTTGGGAAAAAAATTGGAATGTTTATAAATATCAAAAAAATCATCCCAATTAAGATTTTTTTAATAAAAAATTTCGATTTATTTCTTCATCTAAATGCTAACTTCCAACTAAACAAATATTTGATTTCCTATTTTTACTTATGGCAATTACAATTGTAGAATCAAAATCCAGATCTGCAAAGACAATTAACAACCGATCTTTTACTGGTGTTCAACATGATGTTTATCATGACATTGAAAGGGGACAAATTTTATGTCGAAAATGCGGTCTTGTTTTTGAAACTTCGGTTATAATGCCACAATGGAGTACACCCCGGATTTATGATCAAGAAGGTTCCAATGTAAGAAGAAAAATTTTAAATAGTGAAAGCCAAGCGTTAAAAAGAGCCTTAAAATATAATAGGAATAAAGAATGGAAAGAACGAAAAACAAAAATAGGAAATTGGGAATTAAGGCGTCTTACCTCTATTAATCATTATGGACAAAATGTGTTAAAATATGCCCAATATTTATTTAATAAAGCAATACTCCTGGAAGATTTTAAATTTAAATATGTTACTTTAATATCTCGCGTTTGTTTTTATTATTCTGCAAAATATTATAATTTCTCAGCATCAATTAGAGAATTATGTCAAGACAATGCTTATTCTATAAAGCTTTTTGGTAGATATTATTATATTCTAATTCAAAAATTAAAATTAAAGAGAATGAATATGATTTTAGCTGATAATATTCCCAATATTTGTTCTAATTTGAAGTTAACAGAGGAAGTAGTTCAGAAAGCAAAGCAAATCAGAAAGATATTTATAGAAAAAAATAATGTTAGTGGATTAAACAACTGTGGAATAAATGCAGCTGCGATCTATTTAGCTTGTAGAATTCTTCATAAAAATTTAAGTCAGAAAGTAATTTCTAAAGCAGCAAATGTGTCGGACATTACATTAAGGTCTCGTTTAAGAAAGATGAGAGAGATTTACCAAAAATGTAGTTAAACTGTCCAAAATAAATCTTTTTATAATTTCGAACTATAAAATGAACATGAGTTCTGAATTGGAGTTTAATTACAAGATCTTTTCAATTAACCAAACTCCAGAGAATAGAAAACTCAATAATTTCTGGATTGATTGTCATATAAAACCAACTTTGCAATTGAGATATAAAAATTTAGCAATTATTGATTTTTTGATAAAAGATCCCCCAAAATCAATAGAATGGTATGGAGATTGCTTAATATGCAAACTAAAATCTCCGTTTTATTTAGATTTCAAAATTAAAATTTATTGTATGTATTCCTGCCTTATCTTAGTAATTGCCCCTGAAATGAGCCAATTTTTAAAAATTCACCATGAAAATTTCAAAAATCTTATTGAAATCTCTAAAACCAACAAACTTTTTTATATTTTCTCGTTTTCAAAAAAAGATGGTAAAAATAATTACAATCTCACCTCAGAAGATCTGTTAAACGCGATTACGAAGCGATGGGATAGTATTCAAACCTGGAAAGAAGAAATTCCAAAAACTAATCGATATATCAATAAAGATATCTGGAATTTTCACTGGGTTTTACATAGAATGAATCGATTCCCTCAGAATTTTACTAAAGAATCAAATCTTTTCTCATCATGCTGGCCATTTTCAAAGAAATTTACTCCTTGGGAATCTCTTCATATAATTGAAGATTTGATGTGGTTTCATCCAAATCTTGCTAAAAAACAATTGATAAAATTATTTGAAGATTTTTTAAAACCCAATGGGTTAATGGAAAACGGAGAATCATCAGAAATATCTAAAAAATCATTATCTTTACCTCCTCTATGGTCATCTGTTCTGCTAGATTATTCTAAATTATCTGGTGATAAAAAAATTATCTCAAAACTTTATCCCTTATGTAAAAAAAATTTGGAATGGTGGGAAAAAAACAGATTTATTGAACCCTACAATCTTTTTGGTGGTATTCTATCCGTTGAAGATTTTGGAATAGAAACGACAATGAAAAGTTCCCCCCGATTTTCACAACAATTTGATGGAGAATCTTGGAACATAAAAAAACCATTAGAAAATCGCTCTCTATTACTAATTGATCTAAATTCCCAAATGTGTGATTATTACCAAAATATGGGGGTTTTGGGGTTAATTGTAGGGGATGAAGATAGTTCAACATATTTTAAGAAAGCTGAAGCACTTCAAGAGAGTGCTCAAAAATATTTCTGGGATCCAAAAACACAATTTTATTATGATTATGATTTTGAAACTAAATCAATTCAACCCATGAAAACCATTGCAGGATTTTGGGCATTGTATGGTGGAATTGTATCAAAAGATCATATTCAACCAATAGTAGATCATCTGATTAACCCTGATGAATTTTGGAGCGAATTTCCAATTCCAACATTGGCTTTAGATGAACCTTTTTATTCAAATGAGATATGGCACGGCCCAGCTTTACTCTCTCAAAATTATTGGTTACTTCATGGACTTAAAAGGTTCAATCTAAACCGTCAAGTAACAGAGATCTGCTATAGGATTTTTCGCTATTTAAATTATTCTTTCGATCTCTACGGTGGTATATATAAATTCTATCCTCCTCTAAGTTATAATGTGAAATCTATTAAAATTCCAAAATCGGATATGTGTTATGGTTATGATTTAGGGCAATCACCCTTGCATTCTCTCTTTTATAGGGGTTTACTTGGGGCTGAAATTCTGGATAATTCAATAAATTTCGTTCCTGACTGGTCTGTTTTAAATAAAGAAGTAAATTTTAGCTTCTATTATCGCGGGAAGAAAATTGAAACATATCTCTCTAAAATGGATAAAAAAATGGTATCTATTGAAGATCACAACGATAGATTGTCTATTAATTATTAACTATTAATCATTATTCTTTATTCAGTGTTCTTTCGATGCTAACTTCTGGAAATTCTCAATATAATTCGCTGTTTTTTGATCCCAATTATTTAAAATTTCATCAATTTGCGGGATCATTCGCTCACGTTCTTTATATTCTAAATAATCTTTCATGATTTTGAAAATATTGATCATATTGTTGCTTTGTTCCAGGATTTTTGATGCTTCTTGCATTTGAGTTTCTACAACTTGCGGTATTCGATGATTTTCACCCTTTCTTATGAGGGTTGTCAAATAACTGTTTGTTCCATTATAAGCTTCATCTAATTTCTGTAAGTTAGTTTCAATATATCTCGTATATTCAGATATAACCTCATCACCCCTCGGAAATGCACGGGTTACATACCTTGCAAATTCTTGAGCATTAGAGATGAATGATTCGTCAACATTTAAATCTGTAAACTCAAATGGAACTATGTGAAACGCTGCTTCCAAACCACGATTAGGATCGTCAAGTCTAAAATTTAAAAAACCCGTATCCAAATGTAATTGTTTTACAGGATCTCCTTTTCTTCCTGGAACCTCAATTTGTTTTTGGAGACGAACAGGATTAAAAACTAAAGCAACTGCCAATGGGTTATTCGATTGCCAGGCTAACTGATTTTTAACATCATCTTGGGATAACATCAATTTTATACCCGGATGAGAGTGGTACCATCCTACTATGTATTGAGGAGGGTCTCTGACATAAAACTCGTCGGTTTCGATTGAAGCTGCAAGCGCATAATCTTCCTCATCGAATTCAACTTTAAGAATATGTCTTTGTTTTTTTGTATGAGTGAAAGGAATTGCTTCAGTAACAATAACATCATCACCATCAATATATCCGTATAAAAGGCCATATACCTCTGCCCAATCCTCTTCAGGGATCTTAACATTTGCGTATCTCACTGTTGTGGCTATGATTGTTTTATAAATTTCAAGGTTTAGCTTAATTTTTCCTCTTGGAGTCACCATAATTTATCTAATTTTTATCTAGAATTTGTATGTTAAATAAATGACGATAGATAAGATATAGAAAAAAATTTAAGGCTATAAACGAAAATAAAGCTATAAAATAAAAAGAGAATTTTTCAAAAAAAAAAATTGAAAAAAATTTAAGAGCGAAAGGTATAAAATGAGCGAAAAACAAGATTTCACACCATTAACTCCACAATTAGGTATTGCAGGTAGTTCATATCAACTACAAATGGGGAAAGTAAACGGTTACTGGGCAATAAGACTGGTTAAAGGTAGTAATGTTTTAGCTAGTAAAGTCTATAAAGAAAACCCTGATGAAGTTCCACTGGGCAATCATCTTACTGGCTGGGCGTTAAGTGTAATTGCAATTCCGAATATAAATCCGTACCAAATTCAAAAAACAATCGGATTTATTCGTCAAAAAGCAATG
>JAUWMK010000265.1 GCA_030613185.1 Promethearchaeum sp. | reverse complement strand
TAATTGAAGAAAAAGTAGATGAAATATTTGGTGAGAAAAAATTCTCAGAGGTGATTTCCCATATAGAACCAAGAGAACCTTCAAGAATAGTTCACACTCATGCAATATCGCAGACTTCTCCAAAGGATATTATTCAAAAAGTTCAAAACATGGTAGATGCATTTGAAAAAATAGAAAAAATTAACGATGTTCGAATCCAACAAGAACCAGAAGGAATATATTTAACGATTTTAATTCAAATTTCAGGAGAAACAAAAATTAAGGAAGTACATCATCTAACAGAACAAGCTTCAAATTTCCTATTTTCTTCAATTGAAAATTTAAAAAGATGTCTTATTCATGCGGAACCAACTTCAACTCAAGAAATTAATGAATAACAACATTAATTCAAACAATTTGAACGATATATCCTTTTTCAGCTTTTTTAATCTTAAAATCTCTGTTGAAGAATCCTTTCAGTAATTCAAGGTTTGTCAGAAAATGCATTGTTTTTTTTCGAATCACAAATTTTGAAGCCTCTTTGGCTACAAATAACAACGGAAGTATTTGATCTGAAGCATATTCATCCACAGTTTCATATGATTCAAGCAAGAAATTTAATTTATTAGCTGCGATAATACCAACTTTTTCAGAAGAAACACCTCTTTTACCCAAAGTTGTTCCTATTCCTAAAATTGCTCCAGAAGAATATTTACACCAAATATCCACCCCTACGCCAACAGAAAGGCTTTCATGATAATTAGTTGTAATTTGTATTTCATTAGATCTGATTAAATTAGGTTTTATATTTTTTAATATACTACTCAGAATACGTTCGGCAACTTGTGGTTTTTTCAGTCTATTTTCTACATGTATATGGCCTTTTATTTCCTCTAATTCGCCTCTTTCTTCAAGTATTAAATTTTTGTAGGAAGAAGACGATGGAATTATCGTTATTATAGCCTTTCCTCCACCCTTTGGATAGAATCCATGTTTTTTTATATCCAAATTGACCGAATATCCTAAATTTTTGAAAATAGGAAAAATAACATTTGATAGATAGGATGATCCTGCTGCATGAGTTCCATATGTACCTCCCCCGTTAACATAAACTTGATATTTTTGATGAGGTGCTAAGTACAATGCATTATAAACTGTTTGTGACAGCATTCCAATATTTCCAGCAGTTCTAATCTGAACACTTAGATCCGTATTCCATTCAGAGCCAGGATTAAATTTCACAAGAGTCGAACCAACATCGATTTCATTTGTTGTTCCTCCTGTTAATTTTACTAGGTTTCTAATCCCAACTAGATGCTGCAATCTTAATCCTGGATTTTTTCTGTTAAAACGGATATTATTGATTTCTATTGGGATATTTTTTACACAAGCCAAACCTGAAGAAATTCTAACTATGGATCCTCCACCTTCGCCAAAAGAACCATCTATTTGAAGGATATTGTCTTGATTTAAATTAAACATATCGCAATCTCATTAAAATAAAATTAAAACAAAGAAAAAACATTATGTAATTTACATTTTTTCAATTTCTTTAAAAAGAAGTTGTAAAGCTTTTCGGATGGTTTGTTTTTTTATTGAGAGTCGAGATCCAGTAAACTGAAAATCAAAAACATTATTGCAAATCCGAGAACCTATCCCAATGTAGACTAACCCAGTAGGTTTGCCTTCCATTTGTGTACCTAAAACCCCAGTTATTGCAACTGCCAAATCGCTTCCCAATTTATTTCTTACACCATTTAATAATGCAACAGTAGTTTCTATTGAAATAGCCCCAAATGAATTTATAATATCAAAGTCCACATCAAGTAAAACATTTTTAGCTTCTGCAGAATAACAAACAACACCTCCTAAAAAATACTTAGAGCTACCGGGGATATTTGTGATAATATGACTTAGAAAACCTCCTGTTGCCGATTCTGCTGTAGCTAAGGTTAGTTCTTTCATTTTCAAATCGGTTAAAATTATTTCTGCTAAATCTAAAATTTTCTTATCAAGGTTAAAGGGCATTATAATTATAAGTAAATCACCAGATAAAAAAGAGGTTTCTTTTCATTTTCTAAAAAAATGTGAATTTTCACGAATTGAAGGTAAGTTGAGACAAATTTTTGACTCGTTTAATTCCCTCAATTTCTTTCAAATAAGAAAACACTGAAATTGGGACTAGATCTTGAATTGTTTTATTATCACATATCATCTCTCTGATATTTGATCCATTAAAATGCTTGAAATCAAATAGATGTTTATCTCCCACCATTTTTCTAGATTTTTTGAATAGTTGGCGAATCCAATCATTATTAGAATAAAAAATATTGAAGTTTCCAAAAACATCTAATACTTGAGCAACCCATTTTTTCATATTGTGAAGGTCAGGAAGTGGATATATTTCATACCGATCAGAACCAATATTTACTGATCGAAGAGATCGAATTATAAATTCTTTTCTTTCATCATAACTGAAAGGGTTATACATTGTATTACTATATTGTGAAGACCCTATACCGATTTTAATAAAATCGACTTCAGAAAAAATAGTTAGAATTAATTGGAGGTGACCGTTATGAAAAGGTTGAAATCTTCCAACAATAGCTCCAATTTGTATCAATTTTTCCTGATTTTGAGTATTTTGAATTTGATTGATAAGATCTACCTGTAAATTATTATCAAGAACCTTTTCCCAGATTTTTTTATAATTCTTATCACAAACTACTTTATCGAACGAGTTTTTTAATTCGTTTTCATCAATAAATTTCCCATTTTTAAGTGAGTTCTTATCTAAATTTAGAGCAAGATAATAATATGTTAAAATTGGTCCTTCTTTTGGTGCTTCATCAAAAATAAAATCAATCAATCTGAAATGAACAAGAATGCTACTGAATTTTACCTTAAATTCATGTTTAATTTCATTTTCAATGGAAGAATAAGAAAATGGTGAAATATAATGAATAAATCCAGATAAAGTCATAAAATTTCTTTCGGTTGATTCTTTTTCTCCATTATTTCTCAATTTTTTCATCAAAACAAGTTGATTCTCCTTAGTAAAAACGATTAAATTAAATTGTATCCTTGGAATACTCTTCTTTAGAGCATTTTTTTTTAACATTGGAAAAATTATCGATGATAAATCACCTGTATGAAAATTAACAAGATCCTTTTTATCAAAACAAGCAAAAATTTCATCTTTTTGATCAGAACTCAATAATCATTCCTCCATTAATTCTATTTGAAATACATCCCCTACCTTTGCATTTAATGTAGTAGCTGCATTTCTTTGATTTTGGCAAATTTCAAGAAAACTACTACTACCTTCAATCAACAAAATATTTTCAGAGGGGTTTTCAGCAAAAAATGGCACTAATTTTACATCGTAACTTATATCTAAGAAATCCAATCGAAATTTTGAAAATTTATTATGAGTGAGTAAATGGAATTCATCAACAGGAACATTTGTTATGATATTTCCAAAAGCATCAATGAATTGAATCATTCCTTTAAGCATATGATCTTTTTCTGAATAATTTGGTTCAAAATCGGGCAAAACAAATACAGATTCTTTCGGACTACCTATGCTGAATATCTCTAAACCCATTGATAAATGAGCTGCAACAGGCATCATTATATCTCTTCCATGAAAAGTACTGGAAATTGGAAATTGTGAATCTGAATTAGATTCGGGTTTTTCGTTAAAGGATTCATGATCCTTGATCATTTTTATTGATTCTGAAAATGGTTTGTAAAAAAATTCGGTTTCGGTTATAGTGGTTATGAATTTGATAAGATCATTACTGGAAAAATATGAAAAAATCCCATTATCAGGTCCAATAAGAATAAAATTATTGGTAGTTTGAATTGCAACGATATCCCGATTTGAACCCACACCTGGATCAACTACACAAACGAAAATTGTATCTTTGGGGAAAGTAGAATATGTTTTATAAAGAACAAAAGCAGCCTCTATTATTGAAAATGGTGTAATTGAGTGAGCTACATCAATAATTTGAAGGTCAGGGTTAATCTGTAGGCCAACACCTTTCATTTCAGCTACGTAATGATGCCCACGTTCACCAAAATCAGTGATTATTCCGATAATAACCATGATAAGCGATCCTGGTCGGATTTATTTTGAATATTTTTTATCAACTAGGGTATATTCAGCTAATGCTTTTGCTTTCAAAGAATATTCTTCTGCATGTCTTGAATCCATCAATTCCTCAGAAATATCCCCGGCTTTCTTAAATGCTCTTTGAGCCTTATCGAATGAGCCCTTTTTTAATGCGGTCACTGCTTGGTCTACTAAGGATTCACGTTTCTTCAAAAGGTCCGGAGTTTTTTTAGCTAATTGAATTTTCCCTTTATACATTGATACAAGATCTTTTTCTCCTAAATCACTTGCAAATTTCTTTGCATTTTGAAATTCTTTTTTAGCTTTTTCATAATCCCCATTTCTTAAAGCACGTTCTGCGATTTCATGTGTTTTATAAAGTTTTTTAGGGATTTTTTTCATTTTTGCTAAAAATTCATTTGCTTCATCAAATTTCCCATCAACATTTAATGATTTAACTCTTTCAGATAAACGCTTTTCAACTTCTTTTTCATCCAGTATTATGTTGGGACGTTCAAAATAAATTGGATGAAATTCAATTATAGAATTTGTTAATTCTTTTTCACTTTTATCGCGGTCTTCTATCATTTTCATAACAAATGATTTAAGTGCGTCTTTATGAAAGACTGAATTCTCTTCTTTATCCAGAATAATACCACCAATAAATACAAAATTCCTTCCCTTATCTCTCATCTCAGATTTAAAGGAATATACTTGGAACTCAGGAAAGTAATTTAAAACATAATTTTTATCAGAATGTCCCATTCGAATCCTCAAGAGCACGTTCTCTTCTAGTGTTTTTATTGGGGAGCTGGTTTCAAAGAAAAATGTTTTTTTTTCAATTTTTGCGTTTGGATTTAATATAAGAAAGAATGAGCCATATACCATATTTTATTCCCTTCATAAAATATCTAACTTAATTAAACATAGGATTTGTTCGGTAAAAGTTTTTACTATAGCAAATATGGAATTAATAATTAATTTAAATGCTTCTAATAAAACAACCTCATTTAGATGTCACTATTTTCTTCCTTAGGCATTAAATTATGATATTTTTTTAGAATCTCTAAGATAGTATCTAAAAAAACACAATTTAATTCATAAATATAAGGGGATTTTTGCTTGTTTTTAAGGATTATATTCATTTCTTGAAATTTATTTAAAGAATAAATAATATTACTTCTAGGTTGACAAAGCTCCTCTACCATTTTTAAAATAGTTGTTCCATTTGGTGAATCAGTCAAAAATTTGAGGAGATTCCGCATACTTTTCTTCAATATTAAAAAGCTAAGAATAACTTCATTTTTTGGAACTTTCGGTAAACTGTATACAGTAATTTTACCAAATTGATGTGATTCAATATAATGAAATTTTTCTAATATTGAAACATGCCACAATACTTGATTAGAACCAATTTGTAATAGATTTTTTATAGTATTGAAATTAACAGCAGGATATAATTGAATTAGTAATAAAATTCTTTTTCTTATAGGGTTTGCTAACATATTTAAAAAAATCTTATCTTCACTCAGATATATCAACTGATTTTGAATAAAACTTTCTAATATTGAAATTGTTTTTGTTCTATCGAAATTAAAACGTTTAATGATTTTATTTATTAATTGATCATAAAATATTGGTTTTTTTCTATTAGATACCCTTCTGACATAATGAAATACCTCAAAAATTTGACTATCCAAATTCTCAAATTCTGGCAAATTTTTATCGATTTTTACAACACTCATTCCAGATGAATACCCCTAAAATTCGCTAAAAATTCTTCATTATCTAAAGTTTCAATATCTAAATCAATATTTGATGATGATTTTTGAACCTTGTGCAGTATTGAACTCAGTTCTGGGTTGGAGAAAATTACTTCTGAATTGATTAAATATTTATAATTTTTTTTTAAAATAGGGTCTTTCATAGACTTCTGAATAAATTTTTTAGCTAAAATGTTAGAAGAAGGCCCCAATCCAAAGATTGATAAACCTATCACCGACATCGAGCCCAATCCAATCAAAACTGGAATAAATGCATAACCCCTTACATTATTTATTATTTGAATCGATATTGAATTAAATATTATCAGGTTTTCAGGATTAATTGGATTTGTTTGATTAGAAATATATAAATCTATTTTAAAGATTCCTAATTGAGTGGAATCTATATTCTGGGTTAAATTAAATTCATTATTGAGAATTACTCCAAAATTGATAATAGTATCATTAATTTTCAAAATAAAATTTGAATTATTGCAAAACAAAATGTTATAATTTATAGTAATTTCATCATATTGATTGAATGTCTGCATATCTGTAATATTTGGGAGAATAGATGGGTTACTCAAATAATTTTGTGATTTAATTATGAATTCAGTGTTTTTGTGGTAAAATTTATTTTCACTAAAAAGAAGGCAATGAATATTAATTTATAGAAGTATCTTTTCACATTTCAATAACTCTTCTGAGACAATCACTGGACAGTTGAGAATCCCTTCAATCTGTATACGTGCACTTGGGGTTGATCTCAAGCCAAATTGTGCTCGGGCAACATTGTTGATTTTGCGATTTAATTCTTCTCGATTTGATCGAATACTTTTTTGTTTTCTTAAATGAGGATATTTCTCTAAAATCATTCGGTATG
>JAUWMK010000401.1 GCA_030613185.1 Promethearchaeum sp. | reverse complement strand
CTTGGTTAAGATTGGAAATAGAAGCAAAATATAATTTTGAAAATCTTAAAATTCTAAATGAAAATAAAAGTAAAAACAAAAATGATAAAGAAAATAATAATGTAAATTCCTTTCCACACAATGCAACTAAAATCGATTCACACTCAAAAAAAATATTAAAAATTGAGGTCCCCACAACACATATCGCAATACATGATTTCACTGTCGGAGAAAAGGTAACAGTCTTTTACCACAGTCAATATGTAATTGTATTCCCAAAAATTGATAATATCGATGAAGTCCTTATGGTTCATTAAATTTATATATATAAATTCAAAAATTAAAAACTATAAAATATTATAAACAAAAAACCTAAAAAATAAAAAAAAAAGTGAAAAAAATGGGATCCCTTAAAAATTTCCTACAATCAAGAAATGAAGAAAATGTCCTCGAAAAATCAATCCTTCATATGAAAAAAGTTCTAGAATGCGTCGTTGAATTTGAAAGAGGCTTCACAATATATGTACAAGAAAAAAAACCAGACCTTGCTTTTGAAATTTTCAAAAGAGTTGATATCCTCGAACATGAAGCGGATATAATTCGACGGGATCTACATGCTCAAATTTCTAAAAGTGAACTAACACCACAACTCAGGGAAGATTTAACCCACTTAGTTAAAAGAATTGATCGTATAGCAAATACCACAGATGGTGCTGCCAGGAGGTTGACAGGACTTAATCCAAAACATATCCAATCCTTAGGGGATGATATATTAAGAAGTATGGAAAAACTTGTCCAGCATTCTGTAACTGCAACTAAAATGCTTTTTAACCTAATTAAAAGCTTAGGGGAAATTGAAGACAAGGAATTGTTCACAATCACAGAAAAAATCCAGAAAATCGAGCATTCGTGCGACGTCCTCCACTCAAATATTTATGATTTATTAAATAAAATCCCAGAAATTTCATTCAACCATTTTGTAGCAATCCAAATTTCTAATCTTGTCGATCTCCTTGAAACTATAAGCGATAAAGTTGAAGATGTCACTGATTACATTGAAGTGCTAAAAACTGCAAAGCGGTAAATCAAAAATTTTTTAATATTTCCTTCATTTAAAAAAATCAATTATTTAATCAAAAAATCAATCTGAGGGCGGTTAGCTTAGCCTGGTTGAGCGCGGCGCTGATAATTTGTCGTATAAACTACAATTTTGAAACGCCGAGGTCGGGGGACCGAAGCCCCCACTGCCCACGATTGTCCTTTTTTCTGTTTTCTTCTTTTAAAATTTACCAATATCATTAAAACTCAAAAATAATTTGTATTTTTTTTAGTTACACTTAAAATTTATAGAGTTCAAAGGCGTGTTCAAAATTAGAATTCAATTAGGAATAATAAAATTATGATTTTCGGAACTAAATCCCCTAACTTAATCGAAATATGCAATTTCATTCATGATTTATATACATAAAATATTAAACAAATGTTGGCCTATAAATAAGTGAAAATGGAATATTTATCCATCAAAAATCTATCTTAGAGGAAAAGAGCAATGGCGATAATCGGGTTAATGGGAGCAATGAATGTTGGGAAAACTGCAGTATTGAAGATGTTTGTTGATTATGTAGAGAAAGAAAAGATCGGAAATATCAAAGACGGCCTTGATTGCAAGATTGAAAAGAAAGATTTTAAAGGAGAAAGCGAAATTGAGGTCAAAAATGGGGATGGATATAACAAAACTATAACTCCTAACAAGGTTGTTTTTATTGAGACAAAGAGTGGCGCAAACCATACACTTTTTGCACCAGGGGGGGATAGAGATCGTGCAGTTATTAGGATGGGAATAATTACAATATCGCGAATTGCACGACAAATAGTCGGATTATTTGCAATTGATGAATCTTTGAAAGATCAATTTAAACTCTATGATTTAATCCGGTATATGCCGAAAAAAATTCATGTTTGTTTGAATAAATATGATTTATTGGAAGGAACAGATGAAGAAAAGCAAAAAAATCTGGAAAAGAAGAAAGAAGAGATTACAAACTACTTTAAAAAGCGCAGAATAACTGTTGAAGGATTTTTCTTGACATGCGCAATTGATAAACCAGATTTTATTGATTATAATGACAATACAGCGCGTATGATATTAAATCTAGTAACCAACCCAACATCAACAAATTCATCATCATCTTAATCTATTCTATGTTACCTTTTTTATTGCTGAAATTTTAGTCCTAAAATAAATATTTAACTTATAAATGCAATCAGATGTTCGATATTAAATCATAGAATATTCTGATTCTCCAAACAAAACAAAATCATCGAATTATTTGGATGTTGAAATTTAATGGATGAAAAGCCAAATTCTGAATTAAATACACTTAGAAATCTTAATAATCAAATATATTTTATCGGTACTTTACATATTGCAATAGATAGCGTTACTTTTGTGCGTAAGACCATAGAATCACTAGAATTAGATTGTGTTATGATAGAATTAGATGAAATTCGTTATCAAAATTTACTTCACCCTGAAGAGAAGCATCAAGAAAAAGAATCAAAGATAGATAAAATTGATAATAATGATATTGAAGGACCCGACCTTATTTTTAAAACTTTACATAAGATACAACAAGAAATTGGTAAAAGTTTAGGTTTAATTCCTGGAATGGAGATGATTTCTGCAATAAATGCAGTAAGGCAGCACAATATTCCTATCAAATTAATAGATCAACCAATTATGGTAACATTTCAGCGATTAAATGAATTAAATGATTCTGCTAAAAAGGAACAAGATGAATTTATTAATCTATTAAAGGAAAATCCAATCGATACTAAGGATTCTGAGATTTATGATTTGATTGAACAATTTAAGAATCCTGGTTTTATAAAGAGACTGATTGAAGAATTTAGAGAATCTTACCCTAACTTAAATAAAATTCTTATTGAAGAGCGTAATGATTACATGGTTAATCAGGTTTTAGATTATATGCTGAAAAATCCTTCACACCGCATTCTTATAATTGTTGGTGCAGGTCATTTAGAGGAATTGATGAGATTAACCAAAGAAAATCTTTCTAAAAACAAAAGTATTTAATATACATTTAAACAATTAGGATTAGGAGAGAAAATGGGGAGACTAAGTTATAATATAATTGGTTTAGAAGAATTTGTTATATCCTTTCAAGATTATTGTGTGAGTTGTGAATGGCAAAGAAGATGTAGATATGGAAAAGCTGAGCCTTTTCAAATTCATGTTAGTTGTAAAGAACTGACTGCAGCTCTGGATTTTAAAAAAGCAAAAGCAATGGATAAAGTTGGACAAAAACATCCTGATTGGGATTGGGATCAACGCGAAGCGAAAGCGAAAGTATCCAAAGTTCAAATTTTCTCCAAGCTATGGACTGATAAAGTAAAAAATCATAAAGAAGAGTCATTTTGTTTAGATTCCCGTCGACTTGATTCAATGTTAACTTCTCAACGTGGAGAAGAATGGTGGAGCGATTTTCGAGAGATAATGTCAATTATAGAAAAAGAATGTTCAAGAATTAGTTGAAGAAGGTTAAAAAAAATGTGTGATACAATAGTAGCATTAGGAACAGCGACAAAAGATGGAGACACCCTTTTTGGGAAGAACTCAGATAGAGAACCTGATGAAGTTCAAAATTTAGATTTGATAGAGCGAAAATCTCATGGTACAAATGAAAATGTGAAATGTACGTATATTGAAATCCCTCAAGTTCAGGAAACATACCGTACACTTTTATGCAGCCCATTTTGGATGTTCGGAGCGGAAATGGGCATCAATGAATAT
>JAUWMK010000249.1 GCA_030613185.1 Promethearchaeum sp. | reverse complement strand
CAACATAAGCATACGATCCTATCACATAAACGTCGCGGATTGATTTATAATCATAGAAATGTTTTACTTCCACGGGAGCGGTCGGGTCGGAGATATCAATAATTCTAAAACCATCTCCAAGATACCCAACATAAGCATACGACCCTAAAACATAAACACCATAAGCAAAATCACTTTCATCAAATTGACCCATTTTAACAGGGGCTGTTGGATCGGAAATGTCAATAATCTTTAAACCATTACGCATGTCAGTGACATAAGCATACGACCCTGAAACATAAACATCCGTTACATATCCTCCATCATCAAACTGTCCGATAATGTTAAAATTATGATTAAGAAGCAGACCCGCTCCGATAATGCCCGCGTTTAATCCTATAAGTATAACTACCTGTAGAATTAGTATTTTTTTAGATCTTATAAATGTAACAATCAGCGTTATTTGTTTTTTTTTTGGGAATCCTTTACTACGTTTCACTTTTGTTTTATAGTTCTTTATCAAAAACACAGAGACGCTTAAGATTGAAATGAATGGTGCGATAAAATATAGGAAGAGAAGCGCGTTTTCTAATATTTTCGATTCAATTGCCTTGATTTCTTCAATATTTGATTCTTCTTGTGGTTTTAATAAGAAGAGACAAGATATTCCAACTCCAACAATAAAAAATATTGAAAGTAAAATTTTAGTCTTTTTTTGCACTCTAAATTTTCGCCAACCGAATTTATTTTGAATTTTTCTCTTTCTATATTTGTATATATCTTGAATTAATAAATGAAACTTAAAAATCTAAAAACTATTATCTGGGTTATATTCGATTTAAGAAACTTTCGATGTAGATGGAATTTTTGTTACTAAGAATACATACCAAACTAATCTCATCCAGAATTTTAAAAATGTTCCTACTGCTAGATACTTGTTTTTGTTTGCATTGTGAAGAATTATACCGCGACAACCTATTAGATATTCTCCCGCAATTAAAATTTTTTATTTTAGCAGCAACTGAAGCAGTTAAGGAAGAGTTAATACGTTACAAATTGAAATTTTTTTTTTCCAATAAGTGAATTTGTAATATTTCCCTTGGAATCTGAAGATGTCATAGAAATTAAAGATGAAAATGTATTACTTAACGAATTGGATAACGCAGATCAAATTTTATTGATTGTCTTGGGTCTTAATACATATTTCATTAGCGGTTCTCAATTGTTAAGATCCTTTAGCTTTCCATAGCTGAGATTGAAAGCGAGATTGGGGATTTGATTCGGGAAAAGTAAATTTCCTCCACCAATATCCATTTAGAAAATTGAGAATAATCTTTCTTCCTTTTCCCATTAACCATTCAAAACTAAATTTATAGTTGAACTTCTTCCAGATCCAAATAATCAAAAACCAAGTAAAAACAACTGTAGATACATATAACATTATAAGAGGAAAATTTGTTGAAAAAGCCCCTTTATGTAGATGAACAAATAATAAATACCAACTCTGGGCAATAAGCGGCTCTAAAATATAAATAGTCAAACAAAGATCGCTATATTTTCGAATGAATTTTAAGGATGTTCTCTTTTTTTTTTTATTTTTTGAAACTCTTACATCGAAAATGTAGTAACATATTCCCAAAAGATAAATCATGAGTCCTATATTTAAGCATTGCATTTGTAAGAGGACAAGCTCATTTGCAAATGTTCCGATCATATCAAATCCATGAATAAAGCTAATTGCAAATACGCTGATAAAAGTTGTTCCAGAAATTAATACCCAAGTAAAAATTTCTTTAGGAGATACTTTTCCAGCAAAAAGAACCCCAAAAGCTGCTCCAATTAATGCAAAAGCAAATATTGGAAACATTGCAAATCGAGATCCATAAATCGTGAGAAAAAGATAATATTTCAAATATGAATGTTCACTCCATAAAGTTTCTTTTATCATTAGCACATCAGAATCTGAAACCATACCTCGGAGATAATTTGTTATAAGAAACACTCCAATTGCTAAGATTACTAAATTCTTTGCTGTTTGTCTGGGATGTGCTTTTTCTTTTTTCCACAATATATAGAATAGTAAAGATAATAGTAGTCCTGAAAGTGCCATTGATTCCAAGGTATTGCAAGTAAATAAATGCAGAAATTCAGGGATTGAAAGGGTTCCTGTTTCAAGAGATCCGCTAAAGAGTGAATGAGTTATGTGAGAATGATCCGAAGTTCTCCCACTAAAGAAGAACATGCTAATCTTGGAAATAATCAGAAGCATAAGGCTATTTGCTACACGTTTCTTCAAACTTTCATTAAGTGATTCTGGGTTTTCAAATACATTACTTCCCAAATTATATCCGGTTGCTACACCGCTAAGGAATGTGAATACTGCGCCCCATATCGATAAAAGAATGATCGGAAATGCCAAAATAGCTAGAAATAGTGGAACATCATTTACAACTTTTTCAAATTCGCTACCTTCAGAAACGAATACTCGTTGAATTATAGCGTGAAGGAATATTACGTAAAATATCATGAATCCTCGGATTACATCAAGTGAATGCAAACGTTTTGAGCCTATTATAATCACCTTTATAATTTAGAAAAATTTTTATATTGTTGAATATACATAGTAACATAGTAGATTTAACAATTTAAATCTTTTGTAAACTACGGAAATTAACTGCCTGATAAAACATAGAATAGAATATAGAAAAGAAAACTTGCAATAAATTTATTACTTTGGCTTTAATCCTTCATATTTGAGAATTCTAAGGTTAAGCGCTTATTTATTTTAGAAAGAATTGGATCATCGTAGTTCATGTTCATTTCAAGAATGAAACGTTTTAATCGCTTTAATATCAAAAAATGGTCTTTACTAATTTTCCAAGTCCTTCCCCTGCATTATCTTTTATTACTAAACCGGTACGATCAGCAGAGTTTAATTTTTTCCAAATTTGCTCGGATTCATGTATATTTTCATTAAATTTTGAAAATTTTTGATGCGCAAGGAATGATTGACCCTTAAAAACATAACAGCTCATGAAGGGAGGCATTCCTGTCATAAGAATCGTAAATTTACCAAAATTTGCCCTGTCTAAGCCTTCCGAAAAGATTTCATTAGTGAAACCATTGAACGCTGATAGAAAACCGCTGAAAAGATCTTCACTAATTTCCCATTCCTTGTCAAATATCTTAGTATAGATTGGGATGCCAGATTTTGCCATTATTATTAATAAAATTGGCGATTCAGGTGAAGTTTCTGGGATTTCTACCGGTTTCTTTTTTAGCATAGTCGAAATTTGATCGTTAATATCTAGTTTTTCTAGTCGTTCAGAAATGGGAACATTTTCTTGTTTCATTTTATCCCAAACTTCAAGATTTTGAAGAAGTTTATCATGCTCGTTTGATATTTTGATGACAAGCAGACCTAACCCGTATCGTTCGGCAATCTTTTGTGCTTTAGTTAAAGATTGACGGGTTTTTTTCAAATTAAAATTTATCAAACTTAGTTTAGCTTCTAATAGATAAGTTTCTGCAACCAATTTATAGGAATGCTGTTTTCCAGAAGCCTCTTGCAGTTGTTTTAGTAAAGAGGAAAATTCATCAAGTGCTTCAGCATTTTTAGTTTCCTTATATTCATCTAATAGCATCTCGCACAAATTAAGAATAGCTATTTGAGTTAACTCTATACCAATAACTTCTTCTTGTATTATATTTTTAAAAATTTCTTGCGCAACACCCAAGTCTCGGGTTCTTTTGCTCATTTTCATTAAAATTGCTTTATCAATTTGATAAATGAGATTTAATTTCTTATTTTCTTTTTCCTTATCTAAATATTGTTCGATTTTTTGAAATATTTGTTTAGCAGCAGTTATATCCCCCATATTTATATAAACTTGAAATAAACTGTCTGAAAAACCTATTAAATATGGAAGATTTTCCATATTATCCGCTATGGTTAATGCTTCTTTTATACATTTTATTGCTTGATCCCACTCTCCTAATTCTCTATAAAATGATCCTAAATTGTTTAATCCTTCCATTATAAATGATGGGTTGTTAAATTTCCGACCCAAAGATACTACTTTTTTAGTATATTCCACTGCAAGTTGAAGCTCGCCTCTATTCGCATATATAACACCACTTATCATATTATTCAGCAATTTTGGATGAAAAAATTGAATAGATTCATTAATTTCACAGATTTTTTGAGATTTGGATATAAAAAGAAGTGCTTTATTGTCTTCGCCGATATTTCGATGCATACCTCCATAAAAAGCATAAGCTATTGCAATATTAAGCTGTGGACCCCATTTTTCTAGGAGATCTATGGCATTCTTCAACTCATCAAAACAATTCACCATTTCTCCCAAATGAAAGAAATTTTGCCCTTTGTATAAATGAATTAAACCCATTCTACTTTTACGATCTTTTTCAGAAATCTTTGTTAAATTTTGAAGGATTTCAGAGCTTTCGTTCAATAGGTTCATACTTTCCATTTTTTTTCCCAAAATTTCGAGAATGAATGCCATATTAAGGAAAATGTCGACAACTTCAATACATTTTTCGATTTTGTTCGCAAAATGCATCCCTAAATCGGCCATCTCATAAGCTTTTGGATAATTTCCTAAATATAAGTGAATTTTTGTTTTGAGTGTATAAAACATCGCTTTCTGATTCTTAGAAAAATTGTTTACTGGCTCTAATGAATTTAAAATCTCCAAAGACTCTGATAATTTTCCTTCTTCAAACATATCATGTGCGAGATTTAATGAATTTTGAATTTTTTTTTTTCTCATATATGATATTAGTATTCTATTCAACTTTTTAATAATTTCTTGAATTTAATTATCTTAGAATTCTGAATTCTTTAGTATTATCTCAAATAATATTACAGATGAAATTCTCGAAAATTTGATATTATTGAATTATACAATTCATATCTTCAAAAATATTCTCAAGTTTGTATATAGAACCCCTTATCTCAACCTTCAATTTTTTTTTCATTTTTCAAGTGTGTAGTAACTTTCATGTATTCTTTTTTTTACACACTAATTTTTCTTCAAAAAAATGAATTATTTTATGTTATTTTCGACTTATAAAAAATACATATTTTTATTACACACTTTTTACGCAACATTTAAATACTCGAGTTCGTATTATATAATTAGAACTTAAAAATTAAGTCGGTGGAAAAAAATGAAAAAAAACCTAAAACTCTACATACAAAAAAACGCCTATGATATGATCGAACAGAATTCCGGATTAATATGCTCAATCCGAGTATAAAATCAATAAGAATTTTTTTTAAAATAAAAAACTAAACAGGGGAAAAAAAATGAAAAAAAATCAAAAACATTACATAAAAAAACAAGCTAATGATTCTGGATTATTATATCCATTCCGTGCTTGAATCAATAAATTTTTTTTTACTTATACCTGATTTAAATCGAAAAAATGAATAATATGAAAAAAATAGGCATGTAATAATGCACAAATAATTAAAATAATAATAATAACACTCATAAAAATAATAAAAATAAAAATTTCAAACAAAAATGGTGAATGATAATAATGAATAAAAAAGATGATGATTATGACTATTATGATGGATTAGAAGAAGAAGAGGACGAAGAAGATATAGACGAAGATGAAGAAGATATGGAAGAAGACGAAGATGAAGACGAAGATTATATAGATGACGAAGATGAAATTTCGGCCAGCCCAATGAAAATTTCTGGATCCATGAGACTTCCAGGAGGTAAAATAAATCGGGATTTAAGAGTATCTGGTTCCGTTTTAATAGAAAGTGATTTTGAATGTGAACATTTGCGGGCATCCGGTTCCGTTAATGCTTTAGGAAACATAACCGCTCATAATGGAGTGAAATCCAGCGGGTCGTTTAATTGCAAAGGCAGTCTCTTTTCCGATGATGGTGTTGTAAAATTAACTTCTTCTTCTAATATTGAAGGTGATGTTATACTTGAATGTATGATTAAAGCTTCAGGATCATTACATATTGGAGGGAGTTTACATGCTGAAGATTTAGCCAAGTTTAGTTCTAGTGTAGAAATCGGTTCAGATGCTGTTATTGATGGAGATATTAAAGTATCCGGGAGTTTTTCCTGTGGTGGATTATTAAATGCTGAGAGAGACGCGCGTTTTAGTGGAAGTGCTGAAATTCAAAAGGATTGCGTTATCAATGGAGGTCTACATTCTTCAGGATCATTTGAATGTAATGGAATGGTTCAAGTTGAGGAAAATGCACATTTTAGTAGTTCTGCTGTTGTTAAGAATGATGTTTTAATCAGTGGATTTTTACACAGTTCGGGGTCATTTACTTGTGGTAACAGTTGTGAAGCAGAAGCTGGGGTTAAATTTTCAGGATCAAGTAAGATAAAAGAAAATTTGAGTTCTGATATGACAATTGATATAATGGGTAAAGCAAAAATTGGTAATAACGTAACCGCCTCCGATTTATATATAGGAGTCCATTCCAAAGGAATAAAAACTCATTTGGAAAGTAGGGCATCACGGATTGAAGGCAGTGTTTCTGTAAAAAATCAAGTTCAATTGGAAGATGCTTATGTTAAAGGTGATCTCCGAGCTAGAACTGTGGAATTGTTAAAAAATTCGGGTGTTGCAGGAACGATTTATTATGTAGGTGAATTTAAAGCCCATAAAGATGCAAAATATGGAGATGTCGTTAGAGTTGATTTGGAAGATCTATAATTAGGAGAGAAATTAAATTCAAATAGAAAAAAAAGGTGAAAAAAAAATGGCTCATTATGAAGAAGAAGAAGAAATTAAAAGATTGGGTGAAACCATTGAAAGAATAAATGAATTAAATGAAAGAACATCTGATTTAATAGAAGATGCCAAATCATACGCTCCTGAAGCTGCTGATGTTGCAGAAGATAAATTAGAAACTGCTCAAGAAAAATTGGATACTGCGAAAGAAAAATTGGGCAATACGTGGGAGATTTTACACGATTTTAAAGAAAGAGCGAGATTGGCTGCAGAAATCTACGATCAAGCTCAATCAAGTGGAAATCCACAAATGGGTGCCGATGTTGAAAAAGCAAGATTCACAGCTGAAAGAACAAAAGCTAAACTAGAAGCATCAATTATGAA
>JAUWMK010000367.1 GCA_030613185.1 Promethearchaeum sp. | reverse complement strand
CAGTACATAAAGTATCTATTTCATCAGCTGTTGATGATCCCAGGTTTTCCAGTGTAAAATTGGATGAGATGGATGATATTACTATTGAAATTTCGATTTTATCTGTTCCAGAAAAAATAATTGTATCTGATCCACAAGATTATCTAAAAAAAATTGTTGTAGGGCGGGATGGTTTGATTATCACGCGCGATGCACATAGAGGACTGCTCCTTCCACAAGTTCCAATTGAACATAATCGAAACTGGGATGTTTTAACTTTTCTTCAACAAACTTGTCAAAAAGCATGGTTAAGCCCCGATGCTTGGAAAAATCTTGATACAACGGTAGAAAGTTTTACTGCAACCATTTTTGAAGAAACTAGTCCTCGAGGCCCCGTACGCGAGAAAGCAATTGGCGAATAAACTTGATAACTACCGATCCCAATAAAAAAAAATTTGATATAATTTTAGTATGTGGTGACTACTGGGCTGATCATCCTCATTCAGGAGTAGGGGTGATTGCACGAATTTTAGAAGAAGAGGGCTTTAGTGTTGGTATTATTGAAAAGCCGGATTGGCGTTCAACAAACGATATTATCAAATTTGGGCTTCCAAAACTATTTTATGGTGTGTCTTCTGGAGCCATCGACAGTATGTTACAGAATTATACACCTCTAAAGAAACTCAGGTCTGAAGATCCTTATAAACCATTCTCATCGGGAATTCCAGATCGTGCAATAATTGTATATTCTCAGCTAATAAAACGGGCTCAAAAAGAACTAACTAAGGGGAGCTTTGTACCTATAATTTTAGGAGGAGTTGAAGCTTCTCTTCGTCGATTTACTCATTATGATTATTGGAGTAATAAACTAAGACGACCTATTTTATTCGATGCGAAAGCAGATTTGTTAGTATATGGTCCTGGAGAATATCAAATACGACAAATTGCTTTGAGACTAAAAAATAAACAAGGATTAGAAAATATTGCAGGAACATGTCTAATATTAAAAAGAAGTGTTGATTCCTTTGAGAAAGAAATATTTTCTGGAAAAAAATTTGAAGTTTTACCTTCTTTCAATGATGTATCTCAAGATAATAAAATGTTCTGTAAAATGCAGATGCGATTTTCAAATCAGAGAAATTTAGTGCAACAAGTTGATAATCGAGTTTTAGTTCAATATAGAATGCATAACTATACATCTGAAGAATTGGATGCCCTCTATGAACTCCCTTTTTCTTATAAGATTCCAGATAAATTCAAAGAATTCCAAATGACAAAGTTTTCAATAATTACCCACCGAGGTTGTTTTGGTAATTGTAGTTTTTGTAGTATTGCCCTTCATCAAGGAACTAAAATTATTTCCAGAAGTATAGAAAGTATCACCTCAGAAATAAAACGAATGAGCAAATTTTCTGATTTTAAAGGGTATATATCTGATATTGGAGGACCTTCTGCAAATATGTACGGTATGGATTGCCCAAGTGCACATAATTGTGAGAAAAACTGCATCGATTGTTCCATTTTAAATAGATCCCATGAGAAAGCTTTAGAACTCTTACAAGAAAGCAGAAAAATAAATAGAATTAAAAAAACATTCGTTAGAAGTGGAATTAGGTATGATTTAGCAATTGATCATGATGAATATCTTAAAGAACTATCCGAGTACCATATTTCAGGTAATTTGAAAATTGCTCCCGAACATTTTTCTCCTAATATTTGTGCTTTAATGAATAAACCTAATGATAAATTTGATGAATTTAAGGAAAAGTTCGATCAAATCAATAAAACCCTCAAGCAACATTTAAAATACTATTTTATTACTGCACATCCAGGAAGTACAATGGAGGATGTACATAATTTAAGAGAAAAATTAGAGGATTTGGGTTTTCAAAATACAGAAAGCATTCAGATATTTACACCAACCCCGATGTCAATATCTACTTGCATGTATTACACGGGTTTGAACCCATATACTTTAGAACCGGTTTATATTCCGTATACTTATAACGAGAAAAAAAAACAAAAAAATCTTCTATATCCATCTCAACGGGAAAGTCTTAGGGATAATAGGGAGAATAAAAAGGGTAAGAAATAATATTTATTCAAGGAGAAAAAAAAAGCATGTTTACTATTCCAAAATCAGTGCTATTGGTACGATTAAGAAAATATCTTGATATGGATATCGGATATGGGGATCTCTCAAGTAGTTTTATTCCTAAAGGAGAAAAAGGTAATGCAAAAATAATTGCAAAAACATCTGGAATAGTAGCTGGTTCAGAAGAAGCAACCCTTCTATTTGAGGATGTAGGAATTAATGCAATACAAAATTTTGATGATGGTGATATAATAGAAGAAGGAGATATTATAATTGAATTGAAAGGAAATTTGCAAAATATTTTAACTATTGAAAGAACTGCATTGAATTTTTTAATGAAACTATCATCAATTGCCACAAGCACTAAAGACTTCGTGCAAATAATTCAAAACAATAAGTTATCTACCAAAATAGCAGCTACAAGAAAAACAACTCCCGGGTTTGGATGGTTTGAAAAGAAAGCTGTTTTTTATGGTGGTGGAGATACACATCGGTGGAATCTTTCCGATATGGTGATGTTCAAAGATACTCATTTAAAATACTATAACGGAGATATTGAAAAATTGCTCAAAACTGCAAAAAATCAATTAAGCTTTTCAAAAAAAATTGAGATAGAAATAGAAAAAACGGAAGACATATTAAAAGCAGCAGAAAACGGTGCAGACATTATACTGCTCGATAATATGAACCCAGATCAAATTTCTAATGCATTATCACATATAAAAGATCGATCCCATATTCTCTTTGAAGCTTCGGGAAATATTAATAAAGAAAATCTACTCGCCTATGCTAAAACGGGAGTAGACGTAATCAGTTCTTCTTCAACGATTCTAAACCCGCATAAAAAGATGGATTATTCGCTAAAATTGCTTTGAATAGAATATATACAATTATACAATAACATATGTAATTGAAGATTGAAATAAACGCTCACTGTTTAATTCGTGAAACAAATCTCCAATTTCCTCGCCAGATCCTGCTACAACTAAATTTTTAATTATTTTTTTCTTTAGGTTGTATTGCGTAACTGACTTAATTATATTCTCATATTTCCCAACTTGTAAAGAGAATTTGTCGAGAATATCCTCACGAGCTTCGTGCACCACAATTATTACTGCGATCTTATGCCCTTTAATAGGGAGTTCTTCTTGGTGCTCTTGAATAAAATATAAAACACTTTCCCTTAAAGTCTCACTGCGCGAAGAATATTCAAGTTTTTCCTGAATTTCATCAAGTTTTTTTATTAAATCTTGACTAATTTGTAGAGAAATCATAGGTGCCATGAGAAATCATTTTTTTTTATTTATTTACCTATTGATATTTTTATTTATAATAATTTCAATGTTCGGGTAATTTTGTCAATATCGCTAGCAAGAGCTGGTCCGATTCCAACAGCAGTCTTGGTTCCAGGTTCAAGCTGAGTAAGACCCGCATCTTGAATAATACAACATGGCAAATGCATGGATTTTGCTAACATGTAGACATCAATTAAATCTTCTTCAGATTGAACCTTTAAAGCAATTTTTCGTTGTCCCTCATTACCCCAACTACCTAATATTGCGGGGTACATTTTACGCGCGTTTTCTACTGCAATTACAGAAGCATGACAGCCTTGTGCAACTTTTTTGCCCGCTGACATCTTAAGGTCTGTTCGTAAAATAATAACTTGCTTATATTTAATTTTAAAGCTCATTGTATTCACTGATTGGATGATAATTAGAAAAAAATATGAATAAAATGTTTATTGCCTATAATTCAATTTTTTCAATTTCGATCTGACTTAATAGAGATTCAGCTTTTGATGTTTCTGTTTTATATGTATAAAGATGTTTCGGAGTTCGTAATTTAAGTTTGACAATATCACCTGTTTTCTTAATTCTGCACTCGATCGCCAAACTTTTTGCAATTTCTAAGAACTTTTCTTCATTAAATATTTCTTTGGGCATTATGATCTTCTCTTTTTTAATTATTATATCATTTTCTCTCGCGTCGCTTAGGTCTTAAGTCTTTACTTCGACATCTTCGGCACTTTTTGGCTCTAAATGGATTTCGAGCACCGCACTTGCGACAAATATAAACATATAAATGATAATGATCTGCAATTCTCCGGAGGTACGGGTCTGTAACTGGCATTTTAATTCACATTTTTACTTATTCTCGAATTATATTTGAAATACAAGACAAGAATTACTGAATTAGTAAAATTATCATTGAATAAAATTTTTTTGAAAAATAAAATAAAAGATAAGGAAAAAAGTTTTACGCAGGGAATGGGGGAAGGTCTAATCTATTTTTAATTTTAGTTGGTTTACTGGCTTCTTCTGGTTTTTTCGCACCTTTATGAATGTTAGTTGGTTTAATTAATAATTTACTTACTTTTTCATTTAGTTTCAAAAGGGTTGGGACCAAAGCAGATAATGATGAGTTTAATTCGTCTATTTTATTATCCATTTTCGATAATCTGGTTCTTGTTTCAATGTTGAAATTTTCAAGATTTTTATCCATATTGTTTAATCTTTCAACGGTATTTGATGCAAGGTTGACAATTTTTGAATCGGATTGGAAACTATCAATTCCTTCTTCAATAGAGTTCAATTTTGAATCCAGTTTTTCTTCAA
>JAUWMK010000245.1 GCA_030613185.1 Promethearchaeum sp. | reverse complement strand
TATTATATGGGGCCGATTCTTCAGCAGGTTTGAGCAGTAACTCATTTCCGCTTAGAGTATTTGGTGTCATAAGCTAATACATGAATCGGTTCTATCTAAAATTAATGGATTTCAAAATTCATTTCATTGTTTACTGAAAATAGAATTTTAAAAATTGGAAGAGAGGAAATATCACAAATTTTTAAGATTGAAAAATAACATAAAATAAGAGAGGAAATATCACAAATTTTTTAGAGGGAGATAAACAATGGCGTTAACAACATCTGATGAATTACATAAGCAATTAACAGTAATTTTTGGATTCTCTGGTCAATTAGATATCGAAGTTGGGGAAATTATAGGAATAGGAAAACTTTCTGAGCACGAAACTAAGAAATTGACAAAATCCGTTCTAAGATTTTTAAATAATTATAATTCCATGCTTAAAGATTATGCTGGTTGTACGCTGTATTCAATTGAATTTGAATTAGAAAATTTAGGAAAAAGAAATTTGGTTAGTTTGATGCCTAAATCAATGTTATTTATTCCAGGTTCATATAAAGATTGTAATACTTTAATGTTATTGCTTGCTCCTGAAATGAGTTTAGTTGATTATTCAAAATCAAGAAAAGCAGTTGATGATTTAGGAAAACTATATTTTGAGGTAGAAGAAGCTCTTGATCGTCCTGAACTCGAAAAAGAACAAAAACGAAATGTATTAAAAAATTTTGCAAAAAGATTTGCATTGAAATTGCAAGGGAATGTAATCAAAGGAAAATGGAATCGTAAAATGATAGGGATTACATCCGGAATTAAAGAAGACCTTTATCTAACAGTTAATATTCAAAAAGAAGTTAAATGGAAAAACAAAGAAATTATCCCTTTAAAATCAAGTTTTTCAGTTTCTAGGCTTAAAATGATGAATAACGAAAAGTATGATTTTATGAAACACTGGCTAAATCAAAGTACTTCCGTTGTTATAGCAAAAAATACATGTAAACTGACAGCAAACTTATTACAATTAGCTAATACGGGAACAATTAGTGAGACCCAAAAGCAGATTTTAATAGTTTTCCTAGAATCCTTTTTAAATTATTCTGAACAAAATAAAAAACTAGTATCATTTGATCAATTTAGGAATGAAATTGAATCTTTTTATAAAATATATGAACAATATCTGGAAAATTTTAAAGTAAAATCAACTGATTTTATAAAAAGTGGTGAGATAAAACCTCTAAAGGAGATTAATTCACAATATTTGAATGAATTAACTAAAAATGAACCTACATCTGTAAGTGAAAAATGTATTAATAGTATTGCAAAAATTACTCATAATCATATATTAACCACAAAATATCGTTATCATTCTAAAGAAAAGGTTCGAGCTTCCGAATTCGCAAATCCAATTTTAAATATTGAGCAAAATTCACAATTAGTATTAAATAAAATTAAGAATGCACTACCATATTATATTCAACATTACCTATATGATAGTTTTTTCAGTAATCTTCTAGAATTGTTGCAAAAAGAATTTGATCTAATTAATAATAAACCGATTAAAGCATTGAGTGTTAAATATTTAGAAAAATACGAGGTCTATTTGAAGAATCAACTAGAAATATCATACTCTCAAATAATTGCTACAAATCAAAAAAAAATTTATCTGAAATTCAAAGAAATTGCAAAAAATACAATAGGTCCATTTATTAATTCGGTAAATATTGAAATTAAAGACCTAGTTGATTTTTGTAACATTATTTTAGCAGATAACCTTGAAATGAAACCATATCTTGATCATTTAAAGAAATTTCAAAATGAAATCGAATTCTTATGGGGATTTATTTTAAGATCGTCTACTTTTCAGCGATTTCTAAAAGAATATCCTGAAGATGAAATATTTGATCCTGAGCACTTTGCGAATCGATTTATTGAATTTTTACAAAAAAAACGATTGGGTGGTCTCCAATTAGAATGGAAAAATTATATATTTCAATGGATAAACACTTATAGATATGAATTTCAACCCAAATATACTAAAGATCAAGAAGAAAAAATTATTTGGCCCAAAACAAAAATTATTTCAAGTTTTATAGAATTTATTGGTAAAAAAGTAGAAGAAGAAACTACAATCCAAGGATTTTTAAAACCGTTGAAAAGATACTTGGATAATATTGCAATGTCAAATATTAAAAATAAATTTGTTTTAGAAATTTTACAGGCTTATAAATTAAGTCTTGAAATTATAGGGCAATTTCCTGACTATTTAAGACAAGTTTTCAATAAAGCAATTGAAAATCGTCAGGAAAAATTAATCCCACAAACTATATCCGCTTACATTGGAGATATACCAAATTTGGATAAGATTTTGTCAGAAGAAATTGAAGAAAAATCACATTTTATGGCTTTAAAAAGAAGTCTTTATTCTTTTATTATTGAAACTGAATTGAAGTATTATTCAAAGTTGATAGCTAAACCCAAACAGATTATACTTAAAAATTTAGATAATAAGTTATTCCACAAGAAAATATTACAACACAGAATTGAATTTGATACTTTAGGTGAAAATTATATGAAGATGTCCATATTTTCAAATTTCAAAGATATTTATCCACAATTTTAATCAAGATGATGACTTATGGGAGAAATTGTAGCAATTAGGAGAAGAAAAATAGCCGAAGAGGGGATTCAAAGATTTTTTCAAAGTATATATCAAATCCTAAATCATTTTAAAAGAAAATCAGATAGGGAACTTTTGTACAATATTATAACTGAAGAAAATACTCTTACAAATCTTATTGTTGCATCTACTACAATCCACATTTATCATTTTCTTGGAATTAGAACTAAATCAGATGAAGAGATGGTTTCACGCGTGAGTTCCATTAAAGCTTTTCAGAATGCTGAAAAAAAAGAAATATTTTTAGAATTAATTGATTTAGTGGGGGATTCAATCGATTTTGAATTAGAATTTTTTAAATTATCTATAGATTATGAAGAACAAATCCTTAAATCCATGATTTCAGGAGAAGATCTCGATGAACGTTTTACTCTTAAATTAAGTGAACAGATTGAAGAACACATTATTGAATCTTTAAATAAATATCCCATTTCATATTGGATTGATCATATTGGAGAACTAACAGGTTATTCAGATATTGTTAAAAATGAGATTTTAAAAGAAACTGCTGGATTGAAAATAATTGGAACAGATTTAGAGAAAAATCTTATTGAAGAAGGGCATAGAGATCAATATCTTGAATTAACTACATTTTCACAGTTAATTAAGAAATTAAAAAAAGATTTTGAGTTTACATCTATTCGTGATTTAAAAATAGAAACTTTTCCAATAAAATTAATGATTAATCGAATCATAAAATATGTTTTGAATATATATCCAATTAGTACTCGAGGAATGAAACAATATCTAAAAGCCACCAATTTGAAGAAAAAAATTTACAAGGAATTATTTGCAGCAAATAAGCAATCTACTAATTACATGAAAATGGAAGAAAATATTCTTCACGAAATAACCAAAGAATTGAAAAATCAAGCATTGTTGGATCCTAATGATTTTGTATATTTCATCCAAAATCTACTAGAAATAAATTTTGAAGAAACTTATGCTATATTATCGCGTTTTGGGCTCTCTAATGTTCCCCTCTTTTGTCACATACAAAAATATGACTTAGAAGAATTCTTTAAAGACATAAAATTAAATGAACTTTCTAAAATGGCTTTTATGAAAGTCGGTAAAAAGGAAAATGATCTACAAAAAGTTGAAGATAAGTTAAATGAATTGAAAAATCAGGGGAAATTTAAATCTGGACTTTCAGGGATAGAGATAGTGTTAAATCCTACTTCTGAAGAGTTAAAAAATATTGAATTAGCTTGTCAAATGGCTGATGTGGATTTTGAAAAATATCAACAATTGTGCAAAAAAAAGCAAATTATTATTGATATAATACAGAAAAAATATCCATTAAAAGGCCCTTATTCTTGTTATTCAATGGTTTATGAAATCCCAGAGATTTACCAAAATTTGAGCCGTCATGTATATTATAAATACATTGAAAAGGTTTGTAGACATATTGCTAGGGTTTTAGAAACATATATTAAAATTAAAGAAGACAAAGGGTTATATTTACTCGGGTTTAGAAGAATTTTCAACTCAACTGAAGAAGAAGAATGGGTTGTGGTAAATATCGAAGAATTGATTATTCAGAGAATAATGGATCGTCAATCTGAATTATCAATTATTTTTAATGCTGAGACTAATGCTTATCTTGTGAATTCTTTCATTTTGGCTAGATTATTAGATATTGATCTCAATTCTGCAATGAACATGTTAAAAAATGAACCTAGTTCAGTGTATAAAGATGTTGTAGAATTAAATCTTCCAAAAGAACTAATTTCCCCACGTTCTTATATTATTGCATATGATATATTGACCAGATTCAAAGAAAATCAAGAATTATTACTAATCAAAAAGGAGCAAATTTTCGAATCTAAAAAGGAAAAAAAAATTCAGTATGAAGAAGATATAAAAAAAGCGCGAACCCTAACAACATTAAATTGGATAGATAAAAAAGTTACAAGTAGTTTAATTTCTATATCTGCAATCACAACGAATCCAACGAAATTATATTGGAATGAGAAAGATCAAAGGATTACATCTGAAAATTTAAAACTTCATAGTGAACTAGTAAATATAAAAATTTGTTCCATATGTGGAAAAGATTTAACAAATTCTCAATGTTTAGAACATCCTGGAAACGAAAAAGAAGCAAATCCTATTGACTTATTTACTAGCTTCTATGCATTTTCCTTAAGCAGAATTAAATTACACTGGAGTAAATTCAAATTACCAACTTATGAACTGATATCTAACGAAGTTTTAAATTGGGCAGTAGAAATATCAGAAAAACGTTTAGGAAAGAAGATCCTTCCAAAAGAAAGTTCAAGTCTACTTGAAGGTGAACGTTTAGAAATTTCAAATAATATCGCCAGTTCCATTGGAAATCATCTCGATAAAGCACTTTAC
Source organism: Promethearchaeum sp. (assembly GCA_030613185.1). GTDB lineage: Archaea > Asgardarchaeota > Lokiarchaeia > Sigyniarchaeales > Promethearchaeaceae > Promethearchaeum. Next base: position 2,160 of record JAUWMK010000245.1, on the reverse strand, counting down.
AAGAAATTTAAGGCAACTATGAAAAATAAGAAAAACTAACTCTTCTTTTAAAACAAATTGAACTATAAAATTTTTAATACTTTTCCATTTTTTCTTCTTAAGAATATGAATCTAAATTTCTCTAAAATTAATAAAAAATATTTGGTTAAAGGGGCTACTTATGCACTAGTTTTAATGGTTGCACCAGTTTTAGGTATTCTTATGCGTAGTGGTGGTTCTAATGGATATTTAATCTTTGGTTTTGTAGCTATAATCGATGTACTTGCAGTAATAGGGGTATTTAAAATGCTTAGAGATGATCTTTTCGATGAAGAAAAAGAAGGGATCCAAGATAAAAAAGTAAAATCAGAGAAAACTAAATAGTTCTAAAAATTCTACGCCACACTAGTTTAGGATTTCCAAATTTTTTCATTTCTTTATTAATTTCCATTAATACTTCAGGATTGTAAATCCATGCTTTTTCTTTATTAAAAGATAAACATTTGACATTCAAATCTCTAATATTAAGTATTCTTCTTAAAATCAAAGCATAAAATGCAATTTGTGGTAGAGACCTGAGGAAATAACCTTCAGGTTTATAATCTGCTATGATTAAATTATTTCCAATTCCATCATACAAGAGGAGATCAATATGACCTGTAATTGAGTTAGAAAAAGAAAAATTATAATTATCGCTTTCTAAATTCAAGTAGTCTGTTAATTTTCTTTGCTTCCTTAACCAGATTGGCGTTTCTATTGATAAAGCATTATTTAATTTTAGTAAAATTGCAGTTAATACAGAATCATGAGTTGGTTTGTTAAAATAATTTGGATCTTTATCATATTTTTCAAAACATTCATTAGTAATTACTAATAAATTATGGATCCACTCAAATTCAGGAATTTTTGGGGTAGAACTTGAATTTATTTGATGTATAGAACATTCTGATAGTAATTTTTCTGATATTATTTTATGAGATCCACGTTTTAACTTAGTAATTCGAAATTTAGAACAACGTATTGTTTTTGAATCATTAAATAAATCATTAGCTATTTGTTCTCTTAGAATTAAATCAAAAAACCCATTTATCTTTTTTTGAATTAGGTTTGGCATAAGCGAAATCACATTTTGGCGCTTCGCTAATTTAAATTCGTATTTGATCCCAGAATGAAAAAATTGAATAGATAATGTACTCAGATTTGAAATTTCATGCGTTTTTTTACTTTTCAAATAGTTTTCACCAAATATCTCCATATCAAATTTGGGTTTCCAAATCTTTCTATGTAATAGGGTATTTGATCCCTAATAATCTCTGGATTATATAACCAAAGCTTATCTTTACTAAAAGAAATACATTTGATTTTATCCAACTTTAACAATTTTTTAATAAATAATCCATAAGTTGCTACTTGAGGCAGACTTCGTAAAAAATGTTTTTCAGGGTTGTAATCTGCCACGATTATACTATTATCCACTTCATCATACAATAGAAGATCAATATGACCTGTGAATAATTCTCCAGCCATACATGAAAATTTGGTTTTTTGGATTAAATTATTAATAATTGCTTCAGGGGTAGTACTCCATATCGGAATCTCTATGCTTAAACTATTTTTATTCAATTCCAAGATTTTGTTAAGAATAGGACCGTGTTTTGGAGGTTTTTTCATTTGATAATAAAAAATATCATACCAAATTTTGGTCATTTTTAGCAAATTATCAATACTCTTTGAAACATCATTGTGAGTATTTTTATCATCAACAATAGTTACATAATTATTTTTTAGGAGTTCCAGTGAAATCTTCTTTAAACCATCTTTATCTAAATTTTTGAGTTTAAAACTTGAACATCGCAAAATTTCTTTACTATTGAATATTTTTTCAGGATACACATTGGAGCAAACCAAATTATAATACTTAATTAGTTTGTTTCCAAAATTTTTGGCAATATCTGGTAAATGATGGCGATTTTCAACCCATTTAAACTCGTATTCCACCCCGCCTTGATAAAACTTTCGAGTTTCTATCTCAACCAATTTTTCTCAAATAAGAAGTAATCACATAACTTTTAAGAGTTAACGTTAACCGTTTATTTGATGTGTTGAAAAAAATTCCAATTATCGGGATGACAAAAAAATTCAGTCCAAACAAAACCCTTTCAATTGATTATATTGTTAAGA
>JAUWMK010000094.1 GCA_030613185.1 Promethearchaeum sp. | reverse complement strand
TAAAAAAACCAAATCGTAATTAGATGTGAGATACTGATGTCTAAAAGAGATTTTTTTTTGGAAATTTTTAAAAAATATAAATCAATTTCAATAATTGGAACAGCAAAAAATGTAGGAAAGACCACAACTCTTAATTACATGATAAATATTGCAAAAAGTAAATATAAACTCGGTTTAACTTCAATCGGTCGTGATGGGGAAAGCAAAGATGCAATTTTTTCAACTCCTAAACCACGAATTTATGTTGAAAAAGGAACCATTATTGCAACAGCCAAACAATGTATTTTTAACAGTGATATAACTAAGGAAATTCTTGTTGCAACGAATTTAAAGACACCGCTAGGTGAAGTTTTAATCATTAGGGCATTATCTGATGGTTTTGTTGAGTTAGCTGGCCCTTCAAAAAATGCAGAACTTTTAAAAATTAAAAAAATTCTCTATGATCTAAATTGTGATTTGGTAATTGTAGATGGTGCTGTAAATAGAAAATCATATGCTGCACCAATAGTGACAGATGCTACAATTTTAGCAACTGGTGCAGCTTTTTCATACGATATTGAGAAAGTTGTAGACCATACTTCTCATCTTGTAAAATTACTTTCTATAAAAGCTGATCAAAATCAACAGATCATTAGTTTATCAAAGGAAATTTTTAAAATAGGAACAATTGGGATTATTTCTTCTAACCTTGAAATAAAAATTATAGAGGGTATTAATGCCAGAGATGCTCTAAAGAAAATTAAAAAAAAATTACTTGTCGATTTTCCAAATATTGTTGTTAAGGGTATTGTTAGCGATAATTTTATTGAAGAATTAATGAATTATGCGAATATTTATAACAGAATTGTTTTATTGGTGGAAGATTCTACTAAATTATTTATTTCAAGAGATGTTTTAAGTAGATTCCAAAAAAGCGGAGGAATTTTAAAGGTCGCCTACCCAATTAAAATTGTCGGCGTTACTATAAACCCAAAATCTCCTAATGGCGATGGTTTTAGTAATGACAAATTTCTAAAGTTACTCAAACAAAATATTCAAATACCTGTTTTCAATTTACTTGAAGATAGTTAAAAAAAAGATGGATACAATATGGACTATTTGGATGAAATACAAAGAGATGCTATTGGCTATAGTTTTCTTATGAATGAAATGCAAATTCACACACCTTATGGATTTGAAGTAAAAGACAAAGTAAAACCATATAAAAAAGAAGACAGCGATTTATTAATTAAAGAATTAAATGATTTAGATAGATTAATAGAGACAATTAAAAATCAAAGTAATCTGATTCACGATATAGAGTTTTGTTTAGATAAATATAAGGATATTCGTAAAATCATACTTCAAATTCAGAATCAAAAAATACTTGATGAAGTGGAATTATTTGAAATTAAGAATTTTTCACTTCTAACTGAAGAATTGATTGATCTTTATAAGAAAATTGATTTTGAAGTTGATAAGATATTTTTTAGATCATCTAAACCTTTGTTAGACTTCCTGGATCCGCAAAATCAAAAAATTTCCACATTTCACATATGCGAATCTTATTCAAAAGAATTAAAATATATTCGGGAAAAGAAAAGAAAAATTGAAGTAAATTTTGCAAAAGAAATAGATGAACAAATTAAAGAATTACTAAAAAAGGAACGAAATTCAGTTGTGATAGAAGAAAAGGAAGAAGAATTACGAGTTAGAAAAGAATTAACTGAGAAAATCAGAGAAGATATTTATGTCCTCGAAGATAATATTATTTCCATTGGAAATTTTGATTTTATTCTTGCAAAAGCTAATTTAGCTATAAAATATCATGCAATTAAGCCAGAAATTATCAAATCATTAGAAATTAACTTAGAGAATATGCATAATCCTTTCATTCAAGATATATTATCTAAAAATAACAAGTCTTTTACACCCATTAGCATTTCTTTAAAATCGGGGGTTACTATTATAACAGGAGCTAATATGGGAGGAAAAACAGTTTCCCTTTATACTCTTGCTCTGAATGTTTTACTTGCACAACAAGGTTTTTATATATTTGCTAAAAAAGCCAGAATTCCGATTATTCAATTTATACATTCCATTTCTAATGATTTACAAGATGTTTCTAAGGGTTTGAGTTCATTTGGTGCAGAAATTTTAAAAATTGATAAAATATTTAAATCAATTAAAAAGAATGAGGGATTGATATTTTTGGATGAATTTGCGAGAGGAACAAATCCAAAAGAAGGTACCATATTGGTGAAAGCTATTTCTGACTATTTACAAAAGTTAAAAGTAATAACTGTCATTGCTACTCATTATGATGGAATTCCAACGAAAAATACTGCTCATTATCAAGTTGTCGGGTTGAAAAATGTTGATTTTGAAGAATTAAAATTGAAAATTTTTGCATCACAAAAAAATTCTGTCGAAATCATCCAAGATTTTATAGATTATCGATTAGAGCAAGTCTCTTATCATAGCAAAGTTCCAAAAGATGCACTTAATATCGCAAGTTTACTTGGACTAACAAAGGATGTTATAAAACTGGCTAAAAAATATTATAATTAGTTGAAAAATATGAAAATGAAACCATTTAAGGCTAAATTGAATTTAGATAATTCTATTACTATAGAAGCTAGAAAATCTGCTTCAAAAATAGCAAACCAAATGCAAAATTTTATTTATAGTTATACTACTGTTTCAGTCGAGAGAACTGTATGCAGGATCCTTGGAATTGACGGCGTTAATGATTTCGGAGTTCCGCTACCTAATGTTGTTGTAAATAACATTAAAAAGGGTCAAGGATTGGGTATGGGTGCAGCAATCTTTATTGGTAATGCCATGATCCATACAAATTTAACACCCCAAAAGATTGCTGAACAAATTGCTAATAAAAATCTCGATTTAACAAAAATTCCAATGCATGATCTTTTTGAGATTAAATTAAAAGTAGACTTAGTCTCCAAAGAAATGCTGGAAAAAATAAAAATTACAAAGAAAGCAAGAGAGGATTTCCTTGCTAAATATGGTGATAAAGAGGGACCATTGCTTTATGTGATTGTAGCAACTGGAAATATTTATGAAGATGTAACACAAGCGGTAGCCGCTGCAAAACAAGGGGCGGATGTCATAGCTGTTATTCGCACTACTGGTCAAAGTCTTTTAGATTACGTTCCATATGGAGCTACAACTGAAGGTTTTGGGGGAACTTATGCTACTCAGGAAAATTTTCGAATTATGAGAGAAGCACTTGATAATGTCGGAGAAGAATTAGGAAGATATATTCGACTTGTAAATTATTGTTCTGGTCTTTGCATGCCAGAAATTGCAATAATGGGTGCTTTTGAAAGACTAGATTTTATGTTAAACGATGCATTGTATGGCATATTATTTCGGGATATCAATATGAAACGAACCATGATTGATCAGTATTTTTCGAGGATGATTAATGCATATGCAGGAGTTGTAATTAACACAGGAGAAGACAATTATTTAACAACATCTGATGCTTTTGAAGAAGCTCATACAGTTCTTGCTTCACAGTTTATCAATGAACAGTTTGCTTTGCTTGCCGGACTTAAGGAAGAACAAATGGGATTAGGTCATGCTTTTGAAATGGATCCTTCAATAAAAAATGGTTTTCTTTATGAGCTGGCTCAAGCACAAATGGCAAAGGAGATCTTTCCTAATGCTCCGCTTAAATATATGCCACCAACCAAATTTAAGATTGGTAATATTTTCAGAGCTCATGTTCAAGATACGTTATTTAATATGATTACTATTATGACCAACCAAAAAATTCACCTATTGGGTATGCTTACTGAAGCAATTCATACTCCATTTATGCAAGATAGAGCATTATCAATTGAAAATGCAAAATATATATTCAATAATTTAGAAAACCTTGGAGACGAAATATCTTTTAAACCAAATGGCATCATTGAGACAAGAGCAAAAGATGTATTAACAGAAGCTGCAGAATTACTAAAAGAAATTGAAAAAAAAGGTTTATTCCAAGCTATTACTGAAGGTATTTTTGCTGGTATTAAAAGACCAATTGATGGTGGAAAGGGATTAGATGGAGTTTTTGCAAAAGATAAAAACTACTATAACCCAATAATAGAATTGATGAAAAAGGAATTGAAAATGGAGGAGAATTAAAATGGGTGGTGGGCTTTATGCTACAGGGAAGAAAAATTTTGATAAGACCCTTGATTTATCAAAAATCAAGCCATATGGAGACACTATGAATGATGGCCAAGTACAACTAAGTTTTACATTACCAATACGAGATGGAGATAAAGCAGTTGAAGTTGCACGGCAATATGTTGAAAAAATGGGATTTAATGAACCTACCGTTGTATATCATGCACCTTTAGATCAAAACTTTACATTTTTCGTAATTTATGGGAGATCTACTATAGAAATTGATTATAATAGTATAAATGTTGAGGCTATTGAAGGAAAAATTATGAGCATGAAGGAAACGAACGAATTTATTAAAAAAAATATTAAACGAAAAATTGTTGTTCTGGGAGCAACGACTGGAACTGATGCTCATACGGTTGGAATAGATGCCATAATGAATCCTAAGGGTTATATGGGACATTATGGGTTAGAACGCTATGAAATGATTGAAGCATACAATTTAGGTGCTCAAGTACTAAATGAGGATTTTATAGCAAAAGCTAAGGAATTAAATGCCGATGCACTATTGGTTTCTCAAACAGTTACTCAAAAACGGGTTCACATTCATAATCTGACAGAATTAGTTGAAATGTTAGAAGCTGAGGGAATTCGAGACAAAATTTTATTAATTGTTGGTGGTCCAAGAATTACTAATGATTTAGCAAAAGAATTGGGCTATGATGCAGGTTTTGGAGCAGGAAAATATGCTGATGATGTTGCAACTTTCATAGCTCAAGAAATATATAGCAAAAAATAATAACTTAAATCATCAATGTAATATTTTTTTTTTTTTCTTAAGATGTTTAAGAAATTTTTTATGATCTATAGTCTATATTTTATAAGTAAAAATGAATGAAATGAATGAAGCATACCAGCTAGAGTTAAAAGAAATTTTCGAGAAATACCAAACTGATAAAAAAAATGGATTAACTGAAGAAGAGGCTTTAAAGCGTCTAAATGAGCAAGGATTTAATGAAATTGCACCTGCTCCTCAGAATCTATGGAAAATTTATCTCGCACCTTTATTTAATTGGTTGATAATTATCTATTTCATTGCTGCAATTATCCTTCTCATTGCGGGTTTGATTTCTGGAAAGAGTGATATGAGCCTAATTTATATTACCCTTGCTATAGTAGGGTTAAATTCAGTAGTTGCGATTATTCAACAAGCCAGAGCAACAAAGAAATTAAAAGCTTTAAAAGATTTAGCCGCCCCTATTACAAACGTAATACGAAATGGACAACGTGAGCATATTCTGACTAAAAATATTGTTGTAGGTGATTTACTTCTTCTAAATACTGGTGATAAAATACCCGCTGATAGCAGACTAATTAAAGCTACAAATCTCGAAATAAATGAAGCTTCTCTCACAGGAGAAAGTGAATCTGTAAAAAAAACTAATACAAAAGCACTTAAAATTGAAAATCTTCCACTTCAAAGCCAAGAAAACATGCTTTTCTACGGAACTTATGTTGTAATGGGAAATGCGCTGGCAATCGTAGTTGAAACTGGGCAAAATACTGAAATTGGAAAGATTTCTCAAGGTTTACAAGAATCTAATTCATCAGAAATACCAATTCGTAAAAAACTCAATCATATTGGGAAATGGTTTGGTATTGGGGTCATGGTGGCATGGCTTGCAGTCACTATTATTCTTTACATCACAACAGATAAAATTGAAATAATCACTAGCTTATATTCTGCAATGGACATAATGCCAATTAATATTCCGTTACTAACTACAATTGTAATGTTAACTGGGGTTCTTGTAATGGCTGAAACTGGTATCATTGTCAGAAATCTTACTTCAGTTGATTCATTAGGGCGAGTTTCTGTTATATGTTCTGATAAAACTGGAACTTTAACCAAAGGACAGATGAGTGTTCAGCATATATGGGTTCGAGGATCACGTTTTACAGTTTCTGGTTCTGGTTATGTGCCCGAGGGAGATATAACACTGAAAGACAAAATTAATGAGCCTCAAAAAATCGAAAACATTGATAATTTTCCACATTTGAAATTATTGCTGATTACAGGTTTTTTAAATAACAATTCATCCCTTATTAAGCATGAATTCGAAGTTGGTAAAAAAGTTCTTACAGATTGGAAAGTTCTAGGGTCACCTACTGAAGGAGCATTGGTTTCTCTTTATCAAAAGATAATGAATAAAGATGATGTTGAGCATTTTGAATTAATCCAGGAATATCCATTTAGTTCATTTCTAAAATATATGTCAAAAGTATTTAAGAATTCTGAAGATGGAAAATATTATGTATTTACTAAAGGTGCAAGTGAAATCTTAATAACTTCATGTTCTCAATTTCTGGGTGATGACAATAAATCATTTGATTTCATAGATGAAATGAAACTTGTAGTAATGAATACCGCTAATGAATACGCTAGGCAAGGTTATAGAATTTTAAGTTTAGCTTATAATGTTATGGATGAACTCCCTAAGAATGTAGATGATGAAAAATTAAGGGAAATCATCGAATCAAATCTAATTTATATTGGTTTTGTTGCTATGATGGATCCACCTAGAGAAGGAGTAAAAGATTCTATAGAAAAATGTCACAACGCTGGAATTAATGTTATTATGATTACTGGGGATTCTTTAATGACAGCGAAAGCAATTGCATCGCAAATATCAATATTAACAGAAGAAAATGGAAAAGAGGCTGTGATTGAAGGTAATAAAATTGAAAAATTGGAAAGTCCTGAAGATTTCTTTAATATCAAAGTTTTCGCTCGAGTCTCTCCAAAACATAAGCAAATTATCGTTGAAAGATATAAAGCTGCCAAAAAAATTGTTGCAATGACTGGAGATGGAGTAAATGATGCTTTAGCTCTAAACATAGCTGATGCGGGAATTGCAATGGGTATATCTGGAACAGATGTTGCCAAAGAAGCCTCCGATATGATAATTTCTGATGATTCATTTTCATCGATTGTGAAAGGAGTCCATCAAGGTAGAGGAATTTTTTCTAATATTCGATCATTAATATTTTTCTTCATATGTACAAACCTTTTTGAAGGAATTGTTCAATTTGTATTAGCTGTAATATTAAAACTACCCTATTTTCTAAGTGATGATTTCTATTATCAATGGGTATTTTTATCCCTGACATTGCATACTCTTCCAGGATTAATCTTAACTTTTGATACAATATCAAAAAATATCATGGAAGAAACACCTCGAAATTCCGAGGAAATTATTTCTAAAAAGTATATGTTTTTGTTAATCACTTATGGAACTTTATTAGCATTAGCCATGCTTGTAATTTATTTTCTTTGTATCGATGGAGCATATCCGGTTTGGACTAGAAATACAGAATTTTTAATTCCAAATTTAGAAACCTATTATCTGTTCACAAGTTCTACAACCCAATTATGGAGTGGGGTAGATTTGACTCAAGCTAAAACCCTCACTATGCTCATGACAACATTATATTTCTGTGAATGTGCATTAGCTTTACAAATTCGACGTCCAAATATGGGGCTTATTAGAAGCATCAAAGAAGAAGGCAATAAATTCATGTATATTATAATTGGAGTATTGTTTCTATTATATCTCTCATTAATGTATGTTCCCAATATGCAAATTATATTAGCAACATCAAGTTTTGGAATTCAACTTAATTTCATGGTTCTCACGATACTAGATTGGCTCGTTTGCTTTGGAGTTGCTGTTATTTGTTGTATTATGCCGTTTGAATTGATAAAATATATTTCAAGAAAACGAAGGATTTTTTACTAAATATCAAAAATTTCCTTATTTTCGATATTTTCTGAATAGGTTAGAGGTATTATTCTATTCTTTCTTAAAAACCAGGTTTCTATTTCCATTTCTTGCTTTTTTCCCACAATATTTATTATATCTGAATGAATAAAATTTCGAGGAACCGAAATTTGTTTATTATTACAGGTAGGAAATTCGATTTTAGTGCGATTTTGCTGAAAATCCTTAATTATTCCCGCCAATCGTGTTCTACTATTTCCATACGGTATCATTGTTTGAATTTCTCCTAAAATTGAGTATACTTACAAATTAAATTTTGTTTTGTTTTAAGATATTTTGTTGAGAGGTAAATAAAAAAATATCTCACTAAAATCTATTTAATCGGGTCTTCTTTTAAATTTTATTTATTTTATTCAATAAATCCGACAATATTCACCAAAAACAGTAAATCGCTCTAAACATTCTAAAAATACCGACAAAATAAAGAAAAACAAACGAAAAAAATATTAAGAAAAAATATTATGAATTTCTTACTCTAAATGTTGAATAAATTTCTAACGATTCTAAAGCCATTTTGATAGTGTTGGTAGCCATTGGTACTTGCTTCATAAGAGGCTCAAAGAAATTTTTTGCTTCATCTTCATGACCAAAGCCGACAATTGGCACCAACATAACGATAGCATTTGCAGCATGCATTAAAGGTAGCTCTTTCATAATAGTCTGGAAATTTTTCATATACCATTCCCACAACCATTCGTGAGATTCAGGATTCTTTAATATTCCAGCAATAATATTTAATCGATTTCTCTTAGGAATTTCTTTAAAATTAAATTCTAATAGTTCTTTTAATTTGTTTTTATCTTGATTGCATGATAAAGCGCTTAAAATTCGTACTTTTTCACCTTCGGATACTTTTTCATCCTTCAATTGCTTTTTAAAATAATCGTCTGCATCAGGATTTGAAACAGCTCCGACTTTTAAAACACTAGAAATGATATCAGAATGAATATTTTCCCCATTAAGAAGATCTTTGAACTTTTCTTCACAATAATTTGTAATTTTCTCAGATCCATAAGTAAATGCACTCCATAATAATAATTCTCGAAGACCTTTAACCTGGACATTTTCACTTTCTTTTGGATAAAGCTCTATTTTATCAAGAACAAATTCAGATAGTTCTCGCCCAATCTTCTTTATTTCATCACGTTTATTAGGTAAAATTAAATATATTTTATTTAAATTAGAAAATACATCTGTCAGAGGCAAGAAATGTTCAACCTTTCGGAAATAATCTCCCAAAAATTTCAAATAGTACTCAAGGGTATAATCTCCCCTACGAACCAGAGCAAAAAGATCATTTGCAATTCCAAATATGTCTTCTGGTGATAATTTGCCTTCTGATATTAATTTACCCAATTTTTCTAAAATTTCAAATTCATATTTCACACGATAGAATCCACTTTGTTCATAATTAAGTTTAAAAGTATCAGTATTCTCTGGAATTGGTATTGTTGTTTCTTTTTCCTTGAAAATTACCTTAATTAAGTCGGTTTCCCCGTTGTTTAAAAATAATTTAATATTTAACGGAATCAACCATTTATATTCTGAATCATTTGGTAAAAATGTAAAACGAGATTGCTTTAATAACAGTTGATTATTATTTCTTTCAACTTCAATTATTGGGTATCCCTCTTGGTGAACCCATGTGTCTGCAAATTCTTTAACCAGTTCACCTGTAGCTTCTTCAAAAGCGTCCCAGTAATCATTACTTGATGCACATTCAAATTTGTATTTATCAAGGAAAAATTTTATACCCTTCTTGAATTTGACATCATCTAAATAACCATTCAGCATTTTAATCACTGCTGCTCCTTTTTGATAGATAATCGGAGCACTTGAAGCATCAATATGTACTTCTTCTCCTTCTCCTAGTAATTCAACAGGAACTGAAAACTTTAATGAATCTCGTTCCATTCCTCCTAAAATTGTACTTAAAATAAACACTTTCCAAATATCCCACTCCGGATAATAATAATCAGGAATTTCAAATGTAAAATAAGTTGCGAATGATTCGTTTAACCAAATGTATTTCCAATCACTTGGTGAAACTAAATCTCCAAACCACATATGCGCCGTTTCATGGGCAATTATACTCACTATTCTAATGAGTTCCATTGTTGATGTTTTTCCTGGATAATAAAGCATAGCATTTTCTCTGAATGTTATTGCGCCATAATTTTCCATGGCACCGAAAGCAAAGTCGGGAACGGCAATATAATCACATTTCCCTATTGGGAAAGGTACGCCAGTATATTCTTCACCAAAAGTTATCGATTTTCTACCAAATTCCAATGCTAATTTTGCATATTCTATTTTTCCTAAAGGTGCTATTGCTCTAATTATCGGTTTTTTTGATGTATCTTCAATAATTTCAAAAGGACCGATACCAAAATACAATAAATATGTGCTCATTTTTGGTGTCCGTGCAAACTTAACTAATTTTTTGCCGTCACCCAATAATTTTTCTTCAATAATTTCTGTATTAGAAATTGCCATTAATTCTTCTGGAATTATATACTCAATATCGAAGGTTGCTTTCTTAGATGGATGATCAAAGCATGGAAAAGCAGCTCTTGCTTCACGTTCTTCAAATTGGGTTGACGCTAAATGTTTAGTTTCACCTTGGTATACATATTTGGATCTATAAAATCCAAGCAGGTTATCATTCAAATTCCCGGTAAATCGAAGTTTTAATTTTATAATACCGTTCATTTCTTCCGGTAATCGAATTGTAAATTCTTCTTTTTTTTTCTTAAAGTCGAAATTACAATCTTTTAAATCATCCCCCCGAATTACTTCACATTTCTGAATTAAAATGTCTTTACCATTTAGAATTATCTCTTTAGTTGAATTTTCCAGATCGATTTCTATCTCTGTTAAACCACTAAAAACAAAATTCTCTAAATCTGGCTCTAAATGTACGTTATAATGAATTGGTTTCATGAATGTCACTTTTATAAAGTAGTTGGGGAAATAAACATAACATTAAATAAAAAAAATTAGATTAAATATTGAAATTGCTTTCAATCAATCGAAAACATATTTCAACTTAATTATGTGAATATCAAAGGAATTATATAAAAACGAAATAATAAATGGGCCGACCCGGGATTGAACCGGGGACATCCGCGGTGTAAGCGCGGCGTTATGACCACTAAACCATCAGCCCGTTATATAATACAAAAAAGAATTTTGAATTTTATCTTTTTTGGTTCCAAAACTTTTGGAGTTTTTTAGTGCGCATTGTTGAAAATCGGCAATCTGGAAGAAAAGGACCTATATGTGAGATTATTCCAGGAGCGTTTGTTCCTTCTTTACAAATAATAACAGTTTCTAAAGGTCCTAATCTGTCAATTTGAACGATATCAATAGTATGACCACGTTTTGCAATAGTTCTCTTGATCATTTGGCGCGCAATTCCGGTTGTAAAAATGAAGTCTAAACCACAGCTAACCCATTCTTCAAGTTGTTCTATAAAATCATCGCTAAATTTACCTTCAAACCGCATTTTTCCGCCTCTTTCATTTTCAATTTTTATGACTTCAATCTCAACAGGGAGTAAATCCATAAAACCATAAAATGAGATAATATCTGATAAGGGAAGTTTTTTACCATTTACTAATTGTGATCTTAATCTGTGTAAGGGTATGAGAACTTCTTTAACGGGTGATTCAATTCCTATATCTACAAATAGACCAAATCCAATTTTTCCAACAGAGCGCAAAATACCATGTAATGGCTTATTTTTTGGAACATTCTGCGAATCATAGGTTTTTCCAGTAATTTCATTTAGGATGTTAGAAACAAAAATTAAATCGTCTTTATTATTACCTATAAGTTGCACAAATATTCTATCATCAACTTTATAATGAAGGCTTTGGATTTTAAGATATAGATCTTCAGGAACTCGTTCTTCCAGCACTTTTTTTAAAGTAGTTATGAATTTTTCCCGGGATTTTTCTGGATTTTCCGCGTTCCATCTATAATAGTGGAAATTGGTAGTAAAATTTAATTTCTTATTCATTGGTTTCATTGTCGTCTTTACTCACGAAATTGGTTCGAATTACTTAGTTTATTTGCTCAATTACCGATGGCCTTGAACAGGATTTGAAATATTATGGGAAATTTTCCCAAGAAATACAAACTTAGGTGATGTTACATTGAATTTAACATATATAAAAAATTTTTTTGTTTTAAAGAATAAGGAGGAAAATTTGATATGGATGAGGAAAAAATCAAATCAGAATACGCTACTTTTCAAGAGGAGAATCCGGGTTTTGGAAATATGGTTATTCTTTCCCGAGATGGAGAAGTTTTATTTCGCTTAGACCCCAATTTTATTTCGGATGATGATGGGAAAATTTTAATGGATGCTTGGATAAAACGTAAACCCGCAATAGAATGGACACCAAAGCGATATCCTATATTCAGCTGGGAAGATCTTCAGTTTGCTGCGAGAAATATAAAAGATAAAGATTCATTAGTGGGATGTATTACAAAATCAAAGAATTATATAGTGATTCATATGGCTGCTGGTTCAAAGCCGGCTCCTGCTATTGCTACAATTACATTGAATCGTTGGTCTTGGGATAAATTTTAGTTAAATTATTTATACGTTTTTTTTTCCATATATTTCTTTTTTTTATTGTTATCCTCGATCAGGTCCACCTATAGCTAGCATACCTTTCTTAAAATTGTTGGTTATAATCTTTTGGTTCTCAGAGATGTAAATCATTCTATTTGAATATGAATAAAGTTGAAAATTACAATTTTTGGCAATTTCAGAAGCAAATGTATTAGATTCAAGCATACCCAATCGAATATTGAAAGATTTAATATTATGATCCAAGCTTTTCAATAATAATTCCGGTTCAAACTCGCTCTCGTCATCAATTACCCATGGGCCTATTTTCAAGTGGTCTTCTTTGGGAATAGCCATGATGAAACCTGTTATTTTATCATCTTGCTTGATTATTTTGCAGAGCTTTTTATATCGTGTGAAGATTTTTCTGAGTAAAAATTCACGATTTGATTGAAAAATTTCGCGATCGAGTTTCAAAACATCTTGAAAATTCTCATCATTCATTTGAAATACACGATTACTGGGGGCATGAATAACTTCTCCTTCCAACCGCAAGAATTTACAACTTATTTTAAATCCAAAACTCTGATATAGTCCAACAGCTGCCTCAACTCCATCCAACATAATAATAGAATTACCTGAATTTTCCAGATGGAATATTGCTTTTTGCATAAGTTGCTTCCCTATTCCTTGATTTCGAAATTCTTTTTTAACAATAAGATTGCCAATAAACCCAAAATTGTCATATGATACTGTAAATATCATCCCCACGGGGTCATTATTCATAGTTGCTAATATAGCACAATTTGGAGCGAAAAGGAAAAGATCTTCCAATTC
>JAUWMK010000378.1 GCA_030613185.1 Promethearchaeum sp. | reverse complement strand
GGGAGTGAATTGCAAAGTTTTTTTTTCCATATTTGATATTTCAATGGTAAAATCTAATAAAAAACCATTTAAAACAGTTTTTAACAAAGAGTTTAATTCTTCCGAAAAATTTGGGTTATCAACATCAGTATCATCTGTAAGGTCAATGAAATATCCCACATTGGTTCCAAATTGTATTGTTTCTGGATTAGATATGTTAAGATAATTAAGATCAAACATAGTATAGGAATGGTATGAATTCGCTTTTAAATCAAATCCGGGAAACATGGTAGAATGGCGTAAAGCTACTGTAGAAATAGGATTGATTGTATAATTTTGTGAAATTGAATCATAAACTTGAATTCCAAACAATCTTGTTTTTCCTAAGATTGATTCTTGTATTATTGTCGGATTATAATCTTGGCTGACCTTTAAGATGGCAGTCTGATTACGTGTGGGAATTTCATTAAATTGGACTATAGCTTGAAGAGCTTCTTTAAGATCAGGATTAGTGTTGGAAAAGTCACAAGAATCTAAAAATGTGAGATAATTCGAGAAATTCATAAGACAATAATCCAATCCAGAGCTTGGCTCTAATGAAAAATAATAGAAGCAAGAGACATCTTTAATAATGGATTGACCTGCTTCATTTTTAATGGCTAACAACCGATTCTCCAAGGCTAAGACATCTTCATGATTCTGAATTTTCTCAATATCAATCTTTCCTGTTATTTTAACATCACCACCAACTTGATAATTTTCCAACGCAATTGAATATTTGTAGCTCGAGTTAATGATCCCATTAGCATAAACAGTCACAGTCGAAAGGAGTGCAAACACGAAAATCATTTTTGCAAATTTTTTTTCTCTAATGATTTGGAGTCCCGCGAGGTGAGCTTTATCACGCAGGAAAAATGTAGCGATTTTTTTAGTTATTCGAGCAAACCGAGAAGGCGAATCAGTTACCAAGAGGTGGATTATCCCTATAGTGAGTAAAATTGGGGTTATTAAAGAAATTGCTAGCATTAAAAAGGGATATGCGAGTTGTATAGAGCTGATGAAATCACCAGTATAATACACCCACTCAGGATTATTGGGGTTAGAAGACCACCTTTGGAAGATAAAATATCCTATAGGTAATGTAGCGAGGAAGAGCTTCAAGATAGATTTTTTTGGTTTTTGTTTTTCGAGTAAATCTACAATATTATTGTATAGATCACGTTCATCTTCGTCACGGCTATATTCAATTTGGTCTTGATTAATTTCTTGCTTTTCATCTTCATTAAGTCCAAAAAGAGTACACTCATCATATTCTAGATCCAAATTCTTGCGATCCAATTCACTTAGGAGTTCAGCAATTTCCATTGAGTGAAACGGTTTTAGTGCACGAATTGATGCACAAATTGCGATGAGAACTCCAATGAGGCACGTTTGAGGAAACACCCAAAAAGAAAAATTCTGGGAGAAATAAACCTCAGAAGAACTCTGGAATATATAGGGAGTGACAGTAGTATAATAGAGTGATCTTGAAAGCCACCCAACGGCGGTCCCAAGTACGGAGGCGATCGTCGCGTTAATTATATTTTCGATCACGAATTGATTTCGAATTATCTTGAAGGTTACACCCCGTACTTTTAGAAGGAGTACCTCATCAAGTCGTGACTTAAAGTTCATATGTATGAAAAAAGAACTGATATATATACTAAAGAGTAGCACAGGGATATTTATAAATTGTAGGGTTAATTGGAGAGACTTTATCCAAGATTTGTAATTTATTAGCGAACTAAGAAGGGCGGATGTGAGGGAAAATGAAGTGGGAATATTTTCTTGAAGTTCAGATATTTCCAACTCCAATTCATTGATGTATTTTGTAATATATTTCGCTTGAATATCATCTCTATTGATTAAAACTCCTGTGCCAAGTTCTATCTCACACAAAAATTCGAAACTTTGTTGATTGGAATTGTTAAACAATGAATCAATCACAGAAATGAAATTATTTTCAGAATTATCTTGTTCGATATCAAAATCAAGGAAAAATGGAGCAAAGGGAAAGCCATTATTATAATAATTTTTTTTGATGTGATCTCCTAAAATATTAATTTGGGATCTAGTCTTAAGAGTATAAATACCCGAAACGATAAAATTAGGTAATGTAAAATTGAAGGAAGTTCCGTCTCCAAAATCAATTGAATAATCTTCGCTAATAAATTGATATCGACCAAAATGTAATTCAATTGTTAAATTGTCCAAGAGTGATATTTGAAAATGTTTTGCAAAAATTTCTGGGATCATTATCATTGAACAGTTAGTTGGAATATTCCCTGAAACAATTTCGAAATTTTCAACGAATCGAGGAGAATTATAGAAAGATTGATCCATTTGATAGAAATTTGGCCGATGTTCTGGATACATATCTGAAGTAAAGTTGTATACTGCATTGAATTTTATTTTATTGTATATAAAAATAGTTTCGATTTCCAAATCTGCTTGCTCCAAAGATTCATCTATGGAAGGAATATTTTCTGCAAAATTTGCTAATTGAGTTGAAAGATAAGATTCATTTTCTGAATTATTACCATTCTGGTTATATAAAATGGTCAAATCATCAAAGTTATAATTATTTTCTTTGATGATGTAATCTTCTAATTCATGGACATAAAAAGAGAGTCCTGCAACCAACGACAGGGTGATGGTAAATCCAATAATAATTAGGTAGTTTTTATGGGCATTTCCAAATGCTTGCCGCAAATAGAACTTCCATTTTTGTCTCATAGAACGTCCTCATTGCGCTTTTTCTTCATTTCTCCGTTGAGTATTTCTTCAACAATTGCGCCATCTTGAAGAATTAAAGTCCTGTCTGCAATCTGTCGAAATATAGGGTTATGAGTTACGATTATAATCGCTTTTTTTGGGTTATTTTGGTTAAATTCTTGGAAAAGGTTTAAAATTTTTTGGGCTGAAATTGAATCGAGATTACCCGTAGGTTCGTCGGCAATGATGATCTCGGGATCATTGGCAAGTGCCATAGCGATGGCTACACGCTGACGCTCCCCTCCCGACAATGTGTGAGGGCGTGAGAAGGCGCGATTAAGTAACCCAACTTTGTCTAATAACAACTTAATCCTTTCTTTCTGGAATTTTTTTTCCTTCTCAGCAATTAGCATGGGAAGCTCCACATTCCCATAAATCGTTAAAGTGGGGATCAAGTTAAAAAATTGGAATATTATCCCAAATTTGTGTTGGAGCATATGTTCAATTTGATTTTCCTTGAGTTGGGTCATTTCCAGCCCTTTAATCTTGATTTTTCCGGCGGTGGGTCGTTCTAATCCAGTGATTACATTCATGAGAGTAGTTTTTCCAGAACCACTGGGTCCCACTATTACAATTAACTCTCCTTCATATACAGTTAAATTAAGGTTACGTAACGCGAATATTTCAAGCTTTCCTTGCTTATAAATCTTGAACACATCATGACAATCAATTATTTTCTTTTTACGCTGTGTATCTTCATACATTTTTGGTTCACTTGGTGATTCTAGGGTAGAGACATCTTTTTCGATTATCTATATGAAAAAAGGACGAAATGGTGGGGATTATTATTGATTTAATTCATAAAAACTTGAAATTTTTTGAAGATTAGGAGTAAAGTCTAAAAATTCATAATGATCGAGGGAGTAATTTTTTGCTTTAATTAAATTTTCAAAAAGATTTTGGACATAAGTTCCACAAACTCGGCAAAATCGCGGAGGATGATTTTCTAATCTAATGCGATTGGAACACGTTGGACAAAAAATTACATTATGGGATATTTCAAAAGACCGTCTATCAAAATCTAATAAGGATGCAGCTATATTGGTGAAAAATCCCGTCGCATAATCGTAGATCACCCATCCTAACGAGGTCAATGTATAATAGTTGCGTTTTTCTACTTTTTTGGCTAAGAGTACTTTTTCTTTGTATAGTTTTTTCAAAAGTTTGTAAAGAGTGGGTTCCCCCAAATTAATAGAATGGTTTGATTTAGTTTGCAAAATTTGGTTTATTTCATATCCATAACTGCCTTGAGGATCCAAGTTAGCTATTATATCCAAGATCAAGAGAGTATTACTCCCTCGCAATATGTCGGAATCAAGTTTGGTTAAATAACTACGAAATTTGGAATAATTTATTAGAGCTTTATCGGAAGCTGCTTTGAGATTTTTTATCATAGGAAACACGACCTGTCTTTTAATGAGAATAAGGTGTCTAAAAGACCTACAAACACTTTCTTTCTAATACTTAATTATTAATACTTAACCTAGTGAAGTAAGAACAAAATAAAAGTTTTATGTTCCAATTACGATGTGATGGTAGAAAAGGTTCATCATCTATATAAACATAGTATGAACAACTGACTATATTAGAATAATTTTTTATTTTATCGACCTCCTCCTTATTATAAATACTTAAACACATAATCAATCATCAGAAATATATTCGTAATTGAGAGGATTAAATTGAATCAGAACTTATCTGCAACTGCTGCATCGACAGAAACTGAAAATATCTGTATTCGTTGT
>JAUWMK010000190.1 GCA_030613185.1 Promethearchaeum sp. | reverse complement strand
ATAAAGATCTTCAAGTTCCTCAATAGCAATGTGGGGGATTAATTTTGGGGGTAACATGGAGAAAATATCGTTGTAAAGAAATAAAAGGGGGATATGATCCAGATAATACATGAGGAAAAGATTTTAGAAAAAGACTATAATATTGGAATTGAACAATTGGAAAACGAAAATTCTTTAAGACTAAGTCAATTGGGATGGGTTTCACTAGCAGAGCAAACACTTCAAAATCTATGGAATAATAAAAATGATATGAAATATGGCGCAATTATTTCTAACTCAGCAAAGAAATTTAGTGTTACTCCCTTTTCCATTTTCGTATCAGAGTGAAGAAAAAAGTTCGCCTTTACAATTCACTAATTGAACTAAAATCGACCAAATTGATAAAGAAATTCACTCTAATAATAAATAAAGTTCTAAAATTCAGAATAATAGAGACAGCGATAACCATAGTTGGATTTCAGAAATAATACTAAATTTTTAAAATTAAACATTTTTTACTTTAATTTTTTCTAAAAGTTAAAAAAAGAAGTTAGGTATGATCATTTTTGATCTTCTTCCTATTCTCTATATTTTTCATTAATCAGCCTTGATATCTTCCAAAAAGAACTACATGATCTGTTTGAAAAGAATTAATATTTACATTATCGATCACCATTAGACCAGATTCTTCCAGGGTTTGTATTTCTTTCTTAAAAATTTCTTTTGGATTCGCAACACTATCGATACTTCGAGATTTAACTGCAAAAATAAATTTTCCTACTCCAGGTTTTAAATACATCTTGGCATTTTTGATTAAGATTTCCGCTTGATTAGGCTGAGCCACGTCCATATAAATCAAATCGATTGCTCCAAAAATAAATTTTAAATATTCATGAGGTTGGTTAGCGTCACCGAGAATTGGAATGAGATTTTGACGATCTACTGAGTTTTGAACCAATTCTCTTAAACTCCTGGAAGAAAATTCAATCGCGTAAATGATTCCTTTGGTAACAATATCAGAAATATGACTTACGGTAGTTCCACTGGAAGCTCCTAGGTATAAAACTTTTGAAGAAGGATTAAGAAAAATTTTTCTCGCATTGCACTTTATTGCCGCACAAAGCTTAGATCGAAAAGGATTCCATTCTCTATATTGTAGATCACCGTCTAAGAGTAGTTTTTCTCCATAGACAGATTTATTAAAATCCAGATTAAGTGTGTAAATTCTTTGAGTTTCTTTATATCCCGAAAGAAATATTCCATCAAATTTATTATGTTTTTTGAATTTCGCCATTTTATCACCGTTTCTGATATTTAGATTTCTGATTTTTTGATTTCTGATATTTAGGTTTTTGATAACCAGACTTTTGATATTTAGGTTTTTGATAACCGGATTTTTGATATTTGGGTTTTGATCCTTGGTATTTTCCCTTGCTTTTATTCTGAAATTCGGGTTTTATATCCTTTTTTTTAGGTGCTCTTGGAAATTGAGTTTTAATTTTTTCTATTTTTTGTTCAATTTTATCTTTGTATTTATCTCCGATAAATTCACCTTTATAATAATCTACTTTTGCTAAAATACTGATCTTTCCAGAAACCATCCGAGCGATTTTTCCACGTAAATAAGCTTTTTCTCCCCTTATTTTATTCCATTGAAATAAAATTCCATATTTAGGTGTCTTTCCTCCAGATTTTAATGCTTTGAACAAAGCTTTTTCTGCACCTAAGATTTGAATAGTACTGGATGAGAATTTAGCTAATCTTTCTAAACTTCCTGCAATTGATATTAGTTTGGCTGTTATTGAAGCGCCTAAAACAAATTTTAAATTGGGTGCTACTGAATCTAATGCTTCTGAAATATATTTTTCCAAACTAATTCGATATTCAATTTGATCTAGAACGGTTCGCGCTAATCTTTTAATAGTAATAATATCTGTCTCTGATAAATTACCACCTAAAGATCTTTTCGCTTTTGCTTCCACAGTCTTAATCTTTTCTTCACTTAAACTGGTGATGGAATTTATTTTATCAGCTATAAAATTATCCCTCATTCCTAATTCTGCAACTAATTTTGCATAAACTGTATGGTCATAAATTAATTTATCAGTTAATTCAGGAAAGTGTAAACCATACCATTCTCTTAGTCTTGTTGATAAAATGTTGATAGATTTATCCAGATCGACTATTGAATCTCCAGCTTGTTTAATTTGATAATCTTTTTGAGTTATACTCTCTGCAAATTGTTCTTTTATCATAATTTCTGATAGAATTTTCGATCGAGAATTTAATTGTTTTGCGGAAAATGATATTTTTGAATCTAATAAAAGCTGTATTAGATTTTCTCTTAGTTCTCTAAAATGTTGCAAATCATCAGTTATTATACTAGAAATGTCAGAAATATCTTTAAATAGAGGTTTATAAGAAGGATTTTCAATTTCAAATTTTGAATATCCCTTTTCCTTTAAATTTTGAATAAATTGCTTAAAATCAGGAGGAAGTTCTCTTTTCTCCATTAAAATATAGTAGTTTGCTAAATCATTTAATGACAAATCATGATAAACAGTCCCAACTACTTGATTTTTCTCATCCAATGCAATTATTCCATGGACCGATGTTAATAGTAAAGCTTTCATTAGGTTCGACCTATTTCTTTAATATATTCATATATTCTTATTAAGCAAAAAATTTTACTATTAATATCGTTTTATTTTTTTAGAGAAAAAAAAATTCTTTAAAAAAGGGATTATTAAAATGCCAAATGAGCTAGCTTGTGAGATATCGGGAATAAAATTTAAAAATCCATTAATATTAGCAAGCGGAATATTAGGTGTTGCTCCATCTTCGATAGTAAGACTGGCAAACGCAGGAATTGGGGGCACTACTACAAAAACAATTGGCCCAAGGATTCGCTTAGGCTTTAGTAACCCGAGCATTATCGAAATTGATGACGGTACATTTTTAAATTCAGTTGGTTTGGCAAATCCTGGTATAGAGGCTTTTATTCCAGAAATTAAAGAGATCAAAAAAAAAACCAACACACCTTTAATTGTAAGTGTATTTGGGGATGACCCAGATATTTATGCAGAAGTGGCAAAAAAATCTGAACTTGCAGGAGCAGATGCCATAGAAATTAATGTATCTTGTCCTCATGCTGAAGTGGCATCGATCGGATTGTCTGCTGAACTAACTAAAAAATTTACGGAACAAGTTAAGAAAGCTGTAAATATACCAGTATTTGTAAAATTAACCCCAAATCTTGCAAACATAATTCCTATTGCTAAAGCAGCAGAAGATGGTGGCGCGGATGCAATAGTTGCGATAAATACAGTTCGTGGATTATCTCTTGACATCGAAACCGGAAGACCAATATTATCTCATGGAATAGGGGGACTTTCTGGTATAGCAATACGACCGATTGGTGTTCGTTGTGTTTATGAGATTTATCCACAGGTAAAAATCCCAATAATTGGTTGCGGTGGGATAAGCAAATGGCAAGACGTATTAGAATATATATATGCAGGAGCAACAGCGGTTCAATTGGGTTCAATATTTTCGAGAGGCGAAAATAAAATTAAGGATATAATAGAAGGACTTCAAAATTTCCTAAAAAAGCATAATATCTCAAATATTCAAGAATTGAAAGGAAAATCACATGATTTTGATGATGAATTAGAGGTGAAACCTAAATTCCAAAATTAAAACCTCCATATGATTATCGATTAAATAAGCCATTTCTAACTTCAATTATAGATATAATAGAGGAAAACAGCAGAATTAAAACCTTTATTGTGGAGTATAATCCAATTTCTGAACCCGTAAAGATTTATCCCGGACAATTTGTAATGGTATGGATTCCTGGTAGCGATGAAATCCCAATGTCCGTTTCACATATTGGTAAAAATTCCAAAATAAGCATATCTGTTGCAGATGTAGGAGAAACAACTCATTTAATGCATCAATTTAAAATTGGTGATAAAATTGGAATTAGAGGTCCATATGGAACCTGGTTTACATCTCAAAATGGAACAGCCATAGTAGTAGGTGGAGGGATAGGTATGGCATCAGTCCTTTCTATCATACAAGATCTTTCAAATCATAAAAATTACCCAGTAGATATTAAAATTAATAAAATAATATGCATTAATGGGGCTAAAACCAAATCTGAACTATGTTTTAATAAAGAATTACAGGAGATACTTGATAAAAATGATTCTCTTGAAATCTGTACGGATGATGGTTCACTTGGATTTAAAGGGTTTACTACAGAAAAATTGAAAGAAATTCTAAACAAAGAGAAATCTAATGCAATTACTATTTATGCTTGTGGGCCTGAAAAAATGTTAAAAGTGGTATTTCAAATCTGTGAAGATCATAATAAAATACCAGTTCAATTGAGTTTAGAGCGGATGATGCGTTGTGGATTCGGGAGTTGTGGATTGTGCGCTTTGGATCCAACAGGTTTACTAGTATGTCGGGACGGGCCTATTTTTACAAATGAAATATTACGTGAAATTACGGATTTTGGAAAAATTCATAGAGATTTCTCGGGTAAAACTTATCTCATTTAAAAGTGGAGATTGAAATTGGAAAATAAGCAACCCAAAGTTAATTCTGAAGAAGTTATTAAAGCAGTCTCCCGCGAATTAATTGAATTTCTTATAGAACACCCAGACACTAAAAAAATTAAACTAACAGCTATAAAATGTAAAATTGGGAAAAAACACGGATTTATCAATGTTATTAAAGATTCAGTTGTAAGGTCCTATACAACCCCAGAAGAACAAGAGAAATTAGAATTAATTCTCCGTCGTCGCTTAACTCGTACACTTTCAGGAGTTACAATTGTTGCTGTTATGACCGCCCCAACTCCAAAAGGAGTAAAAAGTTGTCCAGGAGAATGTATTTTTTGCCCAGGACCTGATTCACAACCTGGAAAAAAAGTAGCTCAATCATATACCGGTCGTGAACCAGCAGCAATGAGATCTGCAATGTATGACTATGATGCTTATGAGCAAACGCTTCATAGGCTTATGGATCTGGCAGCAATTGGGCATCATGTAGACAAAATTGAACTAATTATTATGGGAGGAACATTTCTATATTTCCCTGAAGATTATCAAAATGAATTCATCAAGGGTTGCTATGATGCGATACTTAATTTCCGTGAACCGAACTATAATGATGGAAAAAGAACTCCAAATCTTGAAATTGCTAAATTAGAACTTGAGACTGCTAAAACCAAACTCGTAGGATTAACCTTTGAAACACGACCGGATTATTCATTAGAGAATCATATCGATCGATTGTTAGAACTTGGAGTTACTCGTATTGAAATTGGAATTCAAAGCACCAGGGACGATCTTTTAAAAAACTCAAATAGGATGCATACAGTAGCAGATAATAAACGAGCGATTCAAGTCGCAAAAGATGCAGGTTTAAAAGTAAACGCCCATATGATGCCAAATCTCCCTGGTTCATCACCACAAATTGACGTTGAAGTATTTGACGAATTATTTTCTGACCCAGAATTTCGCCCAGATATGCTTAAAATATATCCAACTCTTGTGGTAGAAGGAACAGAATTATTCAATCGATTTAAATCAGGTCAATATCAACCTTATTCTCAAGATGAAATAATTAATGTAATTTCTCATATTAAAAC
Organism: Promethearchaeum sp.; assembly: GCA_030613185.1. Lineage (GTDB taxonomy): Archaea > Asgardarchaeota > Lokiarchaeia > Sigyniarchaeales > Promethearchaeaceae > Promethearchaeum. The sequence goes on along the minus strand of JAUWMK010000190.1, from coordinate 3,077 downwards.
CAGATTACCGCGATATGTTAGAATTCAAAGAATCCAGCGGGATATACCTGCAAACTTAATAGTTGCTGGAGTTAAAAATAGTAATCTAAGACAAATTATTCAAAGAAAACTAAAAGCTGAAGGAAAACATTGTAATTGTATAAGATGTAGAGAAGAAGGATTTCATGCTCATCAACGAGGACAAGCAAAACAAGATGTAGATTTAGGTAATGTTGAATTGCTTGAGTTAGAATATGAAGCGTCTGATGGTCAAGAATTATTCCTTTCATATGAAAACACTGAAAAAAATTATTTAGTTGGATTTTTGCGATTAAGATTTCCATCGAAACTTGCTCATCGCTCAGAAATAAAAAATCAGAATGTTGCAATTGTAAGAGAAATTAGGGTTGTGGGGGAAATTGTGAAACATAAAAGTAGCCCAAAAGCTCGACAGATTCAACATCGAGGTTATGGAAAAGCGTTAATGAAAAAAGCGGAAGAAATTTCTAGAAACAAAGGATGTAAAAAACTAATAGTAATTGCAGGTTTAGGTGTTCGATCTTATTTTTATGACATGGGTTACCAAGTTGATGGACCATACGTTTCAAAAAAACTCTAAAAAATTACAATAGAGAAGCAAATTTTTGCAAGAATTCTATCCCTTTTTTCTTTACATCTTCCCTAGATGAATTCTCAGGATGAAATTGAACTCCATATATTGGACGCTTCTTGTGTTTTATAGCTTGAACTTTACAATCTGCACTCGAAGCGTATATATCGAATATCTCATCGAAACCCTTTACATATTTAATTTCCTGTTTATGATTCTCATGGACGTTCATATTTTTATATCCGAAAAGCGCGGGATTAAAATCCAAAGAGATGACTTTATTGGTTTCCGCATCAATTGATTCCAAATAATCAATTTTAAATTCAAAAAAATGCCCGATTAAATGATGCCCAAAGCAAATTCCTAAAAGTGGTTTATCAAACTCTTGAATCAAGCGAAGAACATTCTCCATTTTCTTTTGATCTTCAATCGTGCTTAAATACAATCTTGACCCTGATAAGATTAAACCATCTGATTTTAGTACTCTTTCAAAAGTTTCTTTGGTTTTTAAATCGGTATATGGAATAAACTCATATTTTATCCATTTTAAAGAATTAAAGGCTAAAATTAAACTATTTTTCCTGTAAAGGGGTATTTCGTTTTCGTAATTATTGATGATGACCAATTTTTTTATTTTCACATATTTCAAATATTATCCATTTTATTAAACCTCATAGTGAGTGAGCTCAAAAACCAGCGATTAATTGAAACTTTTTTTCCTTCAAATATTATAAAACCAATTGCATTAAGAGAAAAGAAGGGTCGACCACCTATTTTCGCATTACATTATTATTGGACTCGAAAACCTTTATCAGTAATACGACCTGTAATACTCGCAAGCTTACTACCTTCAACGTTTGATCATAAAAAATTTCTTAATTTATGTGGAATTTCTGCTAAGGATGAAGAGCAGAAAGCAATATATAAAATTCTACCAACTAAAGCAGATTTGAAATTATTAGAAACTTCAGCAAATATCGATTTTTCAAATTTTCTTCTTATGGATCCATTTGCTGGGGGCGGATCTATTCCATTTGAAAGCCTTCGCTATAATTTAAATGTACTTGTAAATGAATATAATCCCTTGGCATGGTTAATATTAAATGCAACTTTGAAATATCCAAATCTTCTTCCCGATAATTTTTTAGAAGAATTTGAAAGAAATTTTAATACAATTTTCAACAGATTAAAATTAGAATTTGGTGCTCTTTATCCTGAATTCAACGGGGAAGAAGTAGGTGCATATCTTTATTGTTGGAAAGTGAATTGTCCATATTGCAAAAAAGAGATTCCATTAATTTCCAATTGGAATTTGTGTACAAAAAAGAATATGAAGAAATCTCTGGAACCTTCAATAAAAGATAAAGAAATTCGATACAATATAAGAGAGAAACTAACGGAAACAAAAGCAACATGTAAAAAAGCCGTTGGAACCTGTATATTTTGTAAAAAAACAATTAAGAATTCTGAAATAATTGACCAACTTAATCATAACACAAATGAACAAATGTTATCAGTTATTACAATTAAAAAAACACAAGGTAAAGGGTACTTATTACCCCGAGATAAGGATATTGAAGCATTACAAAAAGCAACAGAAATTTTCAATAAAAATAAAGAGAGATTTCTATCGAAAGGGATTTTACCAATTGAAAAAATGGAAATGCACACAATTCGGGCAGCCAAATATCTCATTAAATGGCAAAATCTCTTCAATCCACGACAATTACTTATTATTTGCAGACTTACAGAGTTGATAAAAGATTTAATTGAAGAGTTAGATAAAACAAAAGGAAAAAATTATGCTGAAATCACTGGTGTATATATGAGTTTTCTCTTGGGAAAATTAATAAATCGAAATAGCCGATTATCTACTTGGGATCGTCCAGGAGAAAAGATAATGCATGCATGTTCCAACAAACTTAATGCAATACAGTGGGATCACACTGAAATCAATCCTTTTGCTCGAGTATCGGGATGTCTTCAGTATGGATTTAGAGATATAGTTAAAGCAATTAAATATGCTGAAAGTAATTTAAAAACACGTCCTCTCGAAATTTTAAATTTAGATTTCCTATCTTTACAGAAATCTTCATTCAAATCTTCTAAATCCAAGAAAATTCAGCTGATAATTACAGATCCTCCTTATTTTGATGATGCGCCATATTCTGAATTGAGTGAATTTTTCTATGTTTGGTATAGCAGAATTTTACAAAACATATTTGAAGATAATCCTAATTTCAAATCTTTTCAAACACCAAAAAAAGCGGATATCTCTGTTTCACATACACGCAATTCAGGTGATTTTAATAAGAAATTTATAATGATGTGCAAACAATTTCATTCATTTCTAAGTGATGATGGTCTTCTAGTTATGTTTTTTGCTCATCCTAAACTAAGAACTTGGAAAACAGTTTTTGATGCCTTCATCCAAGCAAAATTTCATGTTACGGCAACCTGGCCAGTTACTACTGAATCAAAAGGGCTT
>JAUWMK010000423.1 GCA_030613185.1 Promethearchaeum sp. | reverse complement strand
ATAAAGATCTTCAAGTTCCTCAATAGCAATGTGGGGGATTAATTTTGGGGGTAACATGGAGAAAATATCGTTGTAAAGAAATAAAAGGGGGATATGATCCAGATAATACATGAGGAAAAGATTTTAGAAAAAGACTATATTGAAATAGTTTAAATAATAAAAATTACGAATTGATTAATCATGAATGACGAAAAATATGGAGATGAATTCCAAGAAAAATCAAAGTATATCAGAAGAAGGTTAAGTGGCCGCGGATTAATTAAAATAAAAAACCCAAAATTTATAAAAAATATCCAAATTGCCCAAAAACTGTTCTACCAAGACTAATTCCTGAAAATATTAATAGCAAATTAAATTTTACTGAAGTTATTAAACAACGAAAAAGAATTCGTGTTTTTAAAGAAAAACTTATTAAAATCGACCAAATTTCTTACTTGTTATGGACATCTACGGGAATTCAAAGAATTGTGGGGGATTTAGGTTTCAGAACAGCACCCAGCGCAGGTGCTTTATATCCTATCGAAACATATCTATTAATTAACGATTGTCAATAATTGGAACAAGGGTTTATCATTACAATATTCAAGATTATGGACTTGAACAAATTAAAGAAGGAGATTACTCTGTCTTTTTTGCAAAAGCCGCAATAAATCAAGAAATGATCGCATTAGCACCAATTTCATTTGTATGGTCTGCAATTTTCCAAAGGTCAAAATGGAAATATCAACAACGCGCATATCGTTATTGTTATTTAGATGTGGGACATATTGCCGCCCATTTATCTTTAGCTGCTATTGAATTGGGGTTAGAAACATGTCAAATCGTGGCTTTTTACGATAATAAAATTAATGATTTACTCAATGTTGATGGTAAAGAAGATAGTGTTCTCTATTTAAGCTTGGTAGGATTCCCAAAATAATCATTCAATTTCTGGAAAACCCCTTTTTATTTCTACAAAGGATGAAGATTTTGCACCAAGATTTTTCTTTAAAATGCTTATTGCTTTTTGAATATCAACTGATTTACTACATGTGAAAAAATCTACAGCAGCATATCCATATTCAGGCCATGTATGGATAGAAAAATGTGATTCAGAAATTAAAATTACACCACTTACTCCATGTGGCGAAAATTCATGAAATACCCTACCAATTTCAGTGGCACCGCTTTCCTTAACTGCTTTTCGCAAAAGATTTTCCAGAATTTGAGCGTTTTTTAGAAAATTGGGATCACAATTGTTAAGCTCGATTAAATAATGAAATCCTAGCGCTTTCATAAGTAAACCAATCCGACATTCAACAAATATTTTTCGCTTTGGATTAATAAATTAATATATACGAAATGTAAAAATATCACCTGATACAGTACCCATTACAAGGAGATCTTTATAAATCTTCATTGCAAATGCATTTGGAATATTTTGAATTATTTTTACACATTTAAAAGTTGAAACATCCCACAATCTCATTTTTTCATCTTCAGAACTCGAGACTAAGAATTTACCATTAGAAGAAAAATCAATTGCATGAACTTCATCTGCATGCCCTAGTAAATGTCCAATAAATTCTCCATTTTCAGCATTAAAGAGTGATATTTTTCCATCATTTCCACAAGTTGCCAAAATTTTCTCATCAGGAGATAATCGAATCATGTTTATCCCAGATTTATGGCCTTTGAAAACATTTTCTTCTTTTAAAGTCTTAAAATTAAAAGATCGAACGCGCTTTTTATCGGAAATTATGAATATTGATTTGAAATCATCTGTTAAAATTGCGTTTTGGATTTGAATATCTTCTAATTTCTTAGTTTTAGTAATTTTCCAAGTGAGAGTATCGATTATTGTAATTTCCCAGCTAGTAATCAGAAATAAAAATTTACCTTTATTGACCAGTTGAACTGATGTAATAGATTCAGGTATAAATAACTCAGTATGTTTCTTCCATGAAACAATGTTGTAAATTAAAATATCTCCATTTGCATAGGCTATAATTAAATGAGGACTGGATTGTGAAAATAGTATTTTAATTGGGGATAAGACCTTACCTTTCCGGAATTTAACGCCTTTTATTTCAATTATTGATTTCTCATCAATATTTAATTCCTCTTCTTCAGTTAAAGGGATCTTCTCACGATGTGTGATCTTCTTAAACAATTTCATATAAGGATAACGATAAATAAAAACTGGTTCTTCAAAAGCTCCCACAGCTATGAGTTTTTTACGAGGATCAAAAGATATTGTTCCAATTTCTGATTGAGAAACCTCTATTGCTGTGCGATCTTTTACAAGCCTCATTTCATCCACTTTTAAGAAATTTGATTATTTGTAATATAATTATTTCTCATATAATAATTTCTCTATCTAGTTCTACTACGTTTTTGGCAGAATAGCAAGTTTCAAATCATTTGGTTCAATTTACCTTTTGAAAATTTAGTGAGAAAAGTATCATGACACAAGAATCTGAAAACCTTGATGTCTCTGTAAAAGAGCATTTCCAGTGGTCTAAAAAGAAAATATTTATGGCCATCGCATTTTTATTAATCATTATCGTCTCAATATTCGTTCTCGTTCTAACTATCAAAGACAAAACATTTCTGTTTAGAATAATTAGAGATTTTTTCATTGTGCCCTTGCTTGATATTGGTTTTTGGGCAGTTCTCATATTTCTGCTTTTGATGGTTATTCAAAGTTTAATTGCCCCAATTCCGTCAGAATTAGTACTACTCTCAGGAGCAATGATATTTGGATTTTTGGGCGGTGTAATTTTAGGAATTATTGGTTCAATGTTTAGTGCTGCAATAACTTATTACGTTTCTAATAAAGGAGGACGGGCCATACTCGAAGCTACCGGTGAAAAAATTAGCCTTGCTGATAGAATGATATCAATTATGGATGAATGGATCGAAAGTTGGGGATTCTGGGCAATAGTTGTTGGTAGAGCTGTTCCAGTTATCATGTTTGATCCCGTTTCCTATGCGGCAGGCATATCTAATATTAAACCAAAGCAATATTATATAGCCACACTAATCGGTTCTATACCACGGGCAATATTTTATGCATGGTTGGGTTATATTATGTTGGATGGTAGGAATCCCCAGGTTATTAAAGATTTGAAGCAAGATGAATTTGAAGCAATTTCTGAACAATTTAATACGATTTTCTTTGTTATTTTTGGAATTCTCGTATTGATGTTAGTATTTGTGAATATATTATCATATGTTAGAGAAAAGAGAAATGAAAATAATAAGTAAATCTTAAGTTTACAAGTTAAATAGTTTTTTCACTCTTTATATTGCTTTTCATTTGAATATTACTCCGACATAATTTAGTTTATTAATAAAATCAAATACTCTTCTGAAATAGGCCTATTTTTCGATATTTTATCTTTCAATT
>JAUWMK010000422.1 GCA_030613185.1 Promethearchaeum sp. | reverse complement strand
GTAAAGATTTGAATTCAGTAATTTTACCGAATAAGACTGGTGACAGGTTTAGTCTCTGGGCGTGAGCTGGATGCGTTAAAAGACGCACGTCCAGTTCTTAGAGGGGGTTGGCATTGAGAAATGCTGACCCTACTCGACTTTCTGAAGTGGAAGAAAAAACTAAGTGGTATCAATCCAAGAAGAAAAAGAAAGTAAAGAAAGAAGACAAATAGTAAAGTGCATTTTTTTTTTTATTTTTTGTAAATTTTCAATCCATTTCTAGTTATTTTCAGTCATATTCTTTACGCATTTTTTCATCACAGAGTGTTGGTGCTAAGAAATCTTCCCAAATTGGATCTTTCCAGCTCTGTAGCTTAGAATGTGGGGCAATATATTTTTCAGGGATCGGATGTGTTCCAATTACTACTTCCATTTCGTATTTAGTTTCGATGAATTTTTTAAAATATGAAAGATATGGACACGGAGGATATCCAACAACCAATCCCGTAGCAAAATGGATTATTTTAATACCATTTGCTTTCATTTCTTCAGGAGCATTTTCAATATTCCCTCCTGGACATCCACCACAGGTCGTAAAACCCGCAATTTCTACTTTTTTTCCTTCATATATTTTAAATGCGCCTTCTCTTTTCATAAAAGATCTAAAACATTTCCCCCCAGCGCAAGTTCTGTAGCGATCACAGATAATAATACCGATTTTAAGAGATTCATTCATTATAATTTCTATATATTGTTTTCACAAATAAAGATTTAACTATTGAATAATTCTCTTTCTTTCTAATATTCGTAGACTATGATTAAAATTTCTCAATCAAAAAAATGTGGGTATTAAAATAAAAAGAATCATCACTTACAATAATGATATTAAAAAGCCTTCAGTAACATATTATAATTGTAAAACTAATTATAAATTTAGTTATTCTGAGGACGACTACTTCGCTTTTTCTTGAAACTGGTTGATTTTAGATTATATACACTTACAATTATTCAAACTTAAAACCAAATTTTTTTATAACGCTGGCATAAAAACCATTGTTTTGTGATGGGTTTTCCGTTGTATCATTAATGTAACTAATCAAATCATATCCATGCTTACCATTATAAACATAATCAAGAACTTCGGAAGATTCTAAGAATTTATTACTCATAATGTTCACAGTATTTTATTCAAATATATGTTTAATTGATCAAATACATATATTTCACGTTATTAACTTAATTCAGTGGAACCATTTAAACCTTTAGATAATACAAAATAAAGCATAAAAGTGGTTAAACAAAGAAAAATTATGAATTTTCTAACCTAATTTATTTTTAAATCAAAATTCGTAATCATATCATCTTTGAATATGAAAATTTCTTATCTTAGGAATCCACTTTGGCACAATTTCCATATATTTTTGATATTTAATACTATATTTCTCAATTAGTATTCTTTCTTCGTAATTTACCAAAAAATTATAGAAATATATTGTTATAAAAATCAAAATCCACCCAATCAAACTCAAGGAAATTAATCCCAGACCCATATGAAATATAAGAACTCCGAAATACATAGGATGCCTGCAGAATTGATAAATTCCGGATTGAACTGGTTCATTATGAGGATTTGTATTAAAAAATAGTTCTTTTTCACTATATCTTAATAATAAATATGAAATAAGAATGAAAGGAACTCCTAAAAAAAGCCTAATAATTAATGGAATATATTGATTTAACCATGTTGTGCCTTCTAAAAATAAATCCACAATCCAAACTACAATGAAAACAGTAAATAATAGGAATTGAATTTTATCTCCCTTTGGAAACTCTCCGGGAAGTTTTTCCCAATTATGATAACTCCTTTGGAAAAAGGAAGACATAACATTAGATAGAAAATTTAGCTATATAAATTAATTTAGAGCTTTCCTAAGGCTAAAATTATGATAAAATTTTCAGATGATTTCAATTTGAGCGGGGTTAATTATTTTTTCGATCTCTGGTAAAACCGAAGGTTCTTGAGGAATTTGTTCATTCAAAATTATCAAATCGAGTAGGGCCTGACCCTCTGGTAGTAATTTGATGTTTTCGATTTTTAAATCTCCGGTTATACATGCTAAAACTACAGCATCTTCAAACATACCAGTTTGTTCCTTACTTGGAATCCAAGCAGGAACATAACCAAAAATCTTAAAATCTTGAGCGAGGAGAAATTTGCAGAACATTGGATCTGAAACTGGAACCTGCCACTCAATATATTCAATATTATGGTCGTTAGCATATTTCTTTAGAAGTAAATAAAATCCAGCCAGAATCGAGATATCAGAGCAATAGAATTTGATTTTTTCGATGTTTTTAACAGATTCAGTATGAAGCGCAGTTAGATAACTGCCAGTTTTTGGATCTTCGATGGAGATTGAAACGTATCCGTAGGAATCACGAGTTGTAGATAGTTTGACTTTGGTTTGGATTCGGAGGGTTTCGTGAATGTTCAAATCTAATTCAATGGGATTCATCTCTAAGCGATTAATATGTGGAAGATTATGCATTTGTTGAGCGCGATAATAAAATGGTAATATCTCGGGAAGGATAAATTCGGGTATAATTCGGGTAGTTTCGAGCGCGTAATCCCAATAGGCCACTTGCAAACAATCGGACTCTTTACGGTTTATGAAATAGTCTTTATTTAAGAAGAGTGCTTGAGTTTTACATCCTGCCAATCTTGCAATGTATTGAACAGCACTATGAGCAGTACGCGCTTCTATATACCATTTATCTATTTTTCCCATAGTGGCGTTGAGAAAACGAACACACATTGCCGTTGAAAGCTCTCTAGCTCCCACTTTTTTATGGTATCGTGGAAGAATATTTAACCCTCTAAAATAAGCGGTTCTACTTTCAAAATCATATATTATTGTAAAACATCCCACATTCGTTCCAGCTTCGGATGAGCCTTCATCTATCCGAAATATTCCCCAATAACAATTAGGATCGGAAAATGAATCTTTTATATAATAGGGATCGAGCATTTCAAGATATGGATAAGTTCCATTGTAAATTTCTTGGTATATTGAAACAACTATTTTTGCATGTTCAATTGTTCTGGGTTCTATAATTTTGACCCGATAATCTCGTTGTCGGTCTTGGTCCCCGATTATGAACCCGTCTTCGTCGTACAGTGCATAGAATTCATCCACCGAGTGGCACATTTTTGGTAGTGTTTTTCTTTGCAGGTTTTGTTTTGGTGTAGTTAACTTAGATACAGATGCCATAAAGGTCTTAGAAGGTAGGAGTATTTAATATCGCATTGATTGAGAACTATTTTTTAGGATATTTTTGTATTGAAAAAAGAGATGAGTCAGTTATGAATTATTTACAATGAAATGCAATTTTTTTACAATGAAATATGAAGTTATGAATTATTTACAACAA
>JAUWMK010000159.1 GCA_030613185.1 Promethearchaeum sp. | reverse complement strand
TAACATTATTTGAAAACTTAAATCCATATATAATTAATGCATTATCGGGCTTAACTTTAATTTTTAGCGGATTAATCATGATATATCAGATTAGAAAAAAGAAATATTGGCCTCATAGTGAACAACTCCAAGAATTAATTGAAAATTTACCCACTTTGCGCTCTAGAAAGCGTACAAGTTTTCTGTTGGGCATTCTGGCAGGAATTCCACCATGTATATTTGAAATTGCAATATATGTCCATGCTTCAATACTTTCAATAGAATATGGATGGGGTAACGGAGTTTGGACAGTATTTTTCTTTGGAATTGGAACTTGGCTCGGATTAATCCCTTTAGCTTTACTTGGAACTATGAGCGGAAAAGTCTCAAGATTTTTTCAAAAAACATCATTTTCCAGTTTTCATTTTAAGTCAAATCTTATGAAGAAGAAAGACAACTACCAGAATATTGAAGCAGAAAGTGAACTAGAAAGTGAAAAAGAAACAGAAATTAATAATGATGTTAAAAAGAAAAAATCTAAGAAATTTAAAAATAATTTTGGAATTGAAACCATAAGTGCAGGTCTTATGATTGTAATAGGCATTTTATTTTTGTTATTTGCCTTTTTAAAAGTTGATATCATTCCAATTTCTGAAGTTCCAGATGTTACATGGCCATTTACACCAAATTCAATTAAATTTTTCTGGATAGGATTGTTTGGAATTATTTTAATTGTATTTCTAGCAGTAATATACAATAACGTGCTAAAGAAAAAAACAGAATTTAAAGATAACGATATTTCAGAGATTCTTATTGATTGATGGGAAAGTTTTTCATATTTTTTTTTAATTTTCTCATTCCTTCAGAATAAACATCCATTCTATTATTTTTTAAACCAAATTGAAAATAAGGAATACACGTGCGGCAAAATAGAAATTTCATTCTATTAAGGAAACTTTCTTCCTTAATCCCCTTATATTTGCCCAAAATATCTTTTAAAAAAATCTCACCTTCATCATAAAATAGAAAATCAGTAGCGGGATCAAAAATACTTGATTCTTCAAAATCTATGATGCCGGTAATGTTGAAACTATTTGGATCGACGAGGATATTTGATGTATCAAAATCTCCGTGAATAACGCATGGATTAAATTTAAAATTTCGATCATCCTTTAAAAATTCTGAGAAAACATTAACTAACCATTTTTTTTGCTCAGAATTTAATTTAGGAAATATTTCTCTTTTCATCTCAGCCCTAACATTCTTCCAATATTCACGGTAATCTTCAGTAGATAAAGATTTTAATTCTGAAGATTTGTCCAATCTTAATGAATGTAGCTCTGATAAAAAATCTGCAATTTGATGGGCAATTTTTTTCTTCTGAGGTGTTTTTATTTCATTGAAACATTTTGATAAAGAGATACCAGGAATTTTTTCATAAACCATAAAAGGATTTTCAATATTCAACGAATAATGAAGAGGTTTTGGGATTTGTACTGATATAAATGTGCTAAGGAGATTTAAAATATCGATTTCATTTTTGATTAATTTGGCCCCTTTCTCATTTCTTAGAGATTTATCAGGAAAACGTGCAATAAAGCGATTTTCAATTTGGAAAACATTATAAGTTCCATGGTAGAAAAAATTAACGTTTTTCTTTGATAATTTAGGAAAATATTCTTGAAGAGCTGAATGAACTAAGGATATAGAAATATCTGAAGGATTATTTTCTTCAAAACCCATTAATTAAAATTTAGATCTCTTCATATATTAATTAGTAGATCAAATTTTTAATTCAATTTTACAAGATTGGAAATTGAAAATGAGAGATAGGTGAATATTATGGGACTAAGAGATATTGAAGATAGGGCTAAAATGCGCGAACTAATGAAGAAAAAAGCTGCTGAATTACGAATGAATAGACTAGAGACTCAAACAGCAATTACAAAAATGACAAAAGAAAAATTATCAGATATAGCAAAAAAACACGGTGTAATTCTTGCTCTTGATCCTGATATGCAAGATATTGTAGAAGAAATCCGCATAAAATATAATATTCCTAAAGAACGAATAATAAAAGAACAAATCACTGAAGGAGATGTTCTTAAGAGTGGAAGAAAAATTATTCATAAAAAATTAGCAATGCTCACATACCAACGTATTATGTTGGAAAAAACAGAAACGGGAGGACTTCTAACTTTACCTGATGTATTTGATAGAGTAAATACTGGAATATTAAAAAATAGGATTACAATAGGTGATGTAGAAAGGGCGGTTAAAATTCTAAAAAAGGATAATGTAATCCCTGAAATTAATAGATTACCGAGCGGAGTTTTAGCCATTTCATTTTTCCCAGTTCAATATACCCAAGATCAAACATCGGTCCTTAAACTCGTAAAAGATGATGGAGTAATCAATACAGGAGATGTATGTAAATCTTTAAATTGGACTGTAGACCGTGCTGAACGCGCACTACAGAATTTAGTTGACACGCGCGTTGCTAGAATTACAGAAACATTTAGAACGGGCAAACAATATTTCTTCCCAAGTCTTAAAATGAAATGAATGAAAAAAGTGATTTAGACCTATGAAAATTTAAATTTTATTCCGAAGGAGTCTTTATCTATTTCCACCATATTTGCTTTTCCTTGTTTTTCAATTTTTTTGAAAATTTCTCTGAGATCTTCAACCGGTAATGCCGCAAATTCTTGATCTGAGTTTCTTATATCCGGAATCATGATAACATCAAATATGGCATTATCTTGAGCCCATTGTTCAATTACGGAAACCCATTCTTCGATAGATTTCCAGTATACCCTTAATGCTTCCTTTTTCTTAATCCATTTGCCCAAGTCCTTTTCAATTAATCCTTCTGCAAGTTCATTAATTGCATTTTTTCGATTAATAAATTTGTTGAATGGTTTTTCGGTAAGAAGTCTTTTTACGAAGATTATATGATATGTTCCAACTTTTGCATAATCGAGTAAAACTTGAGACCATTCATCCCTCCATGAGATGAAATCTTCTTTGTTTTTCTTTTTATTAGGGACAGAAAACATAAATCCATATTGAGGTAATTCAATCCATTCATGCAATTCAATTAATTTCTCATAGGGAGATTTTTCGGCGATTATTGTTTCAGCAGCAACCTCTGCTTCCAAAGCTATCATGTCTTTTTCAATTTCTGCATCGCTGGTAGAAATTTCAAAAATTCTCTCACCTTTTGTTGCACTGGAAATTCCTTTATGAATTGATGATTCTAGGGTTTCTAAACTATCTTCTGTCTCTTGAGATACAATAGAACTTAGCTGTGTTTCCAATTCTTTTAGTCTTTCAAGTTTATCTACTTTGGTTTGTTCTTCTCTTTCCTTTTGTTTTATGAATTTCGAATCCTTATTTCTTACCTTTTCCGCGATTTTTTTTCACCTGTAATCAGTTATCCACTATAAATTATCCACCAAATTCATTTTTCCATTTCTGAAATTTCTCAATCTCTAAATCCGAAACAACAGGTTTTATATTTTTCAATACATTAATAAAATCTTCTCTGGTAATTTTACGTAAGTTAAAATCGTTATTTGAATTTTCTAATTTCCCAGAAACGTCCAATTCACGCACTGGTAACATTACAACTTCACGACACACAGTAGCTATATCTGAACCCGAATAACCTTCAGCAATTCCCCCTAATTCAACGAAATCAACTGTTTCATCCATCTCAACTTCTTTAGTACATAATTCAAAGATTTTTGTGCGCCCTTCTACAGTAGGGAGGCCGCAATATATCTTTTTTTCGAATCTACGAAGAACAGCACTGTCAATATCCCATGGAAGGTTGGTGGCACCCATTAAAGTAACCAGTTTGCCATGGGTACTTTTAACTCCTTGCATTTCTTGTAGAAATTGGGTCTTTATTCGGCGCTCTCCTCCACCTTCATTCCCGCCACCTCTTTTTCCTGCAATACTATCTACCTCATCCATGAAGATTAAGGAGGGTGCATCTAAACGAGCCACTTTAAATAAGGTCTTCAGTAATTTTTCCGATTCTCCCAACCATTTTGAAACTAAACTTGCGGAATCCGCGGCAAAAAATTGAACCTTACATTCATTTGCAGCAGCTTTAGCTATAAGGGTTTTCCCACAACCGGGCGGTCCAAATAATAATATGCCCCGCCATGGTTTTCGTGCACCTTTGAAAAGTTCCGGATGAGACATTGGCAAAACTACAGCTTCTCTAATTGCTTGTTTTGGAACATCCATACCTGCAACATCACCCCATGTAATAGTGGGTCGTTCCGTCATTATGGTCCCTTCAATAGTTTTTCTTAACTCTTTCTCATCATCAGACATTTCCGTTTCTTCTTCTTCAGATTCCTCACCATTTTTATCTTTCTTCTTACCTTTGTTGGGAGTCCGACCCGAAGGAACTTTAAGTTTCTTATTTCTAAGTTGGGTAAGCATGTCTGCACGTTTAAAGTACTGAAGAGCTTTTTCTTGAGCTAATTTCTTTAATTTTGTGTTTTTACAGAATTTAGCAAATTCATTGAGAGTTTCAGTAGCTTGTAAATATTTATCAGCCGCAACATCAAATTGCTTATGCTTATCAAGTTCAATTGCTTCATTGGCTAATTTAATTGCCGCATTAAAGATTTTATTGTCAGAACTCATAAAAAGAATACCTCGTTTTTCTGGAGTAAAATAAACTTCTCTTATAAAGAATAATTGTTTCAAACTTTAATATTCTATTAATTTTTTAATCAATAAAATTCCCACTAAGAATGAATCAAGCACAACACATCGAAAATTATTTAATAGAATCTTATTGATCGCTGGTCATAAATGGGTCAGTCCTTCCATAATTACTTAGAAGAAAGAAAAAAAGACTTTAATTCATCTATTGAAAGAGTATCAGCATATTTTAGATATTTTTTTAATATATATCTATTATAATCATAGACTTTAAAGATACCGCGCTTTTTTAAGACGTGCTTTCCGGAGATGGCGTTCTTTTATCCATTTTTTTCCGCATTTTTTACAATAAAGGCCAAATAGAATTTGCCCCCCCTCTGTAAAGGTATTGGCACATTTCACACAAACTTTCCGAAATTCATACCAATCCACTGGCTTTTTATCAATCTGCAGATATTTTTCTTTTTTTGGTCCACATTTGGAACAGTAAACACCAGATAGTATCCTTTCATTTACATGGAAATTCTCACCACAACCAAGACAATAAGAATTGTTATAAATAAACCATTTAGGTTTAGCATTTTTTCGAATAACTGTCATCTTTCTATATTAGAATGTGATTTATTCCCATATAAATCTCCAAGTTAGAAAAAATTAGTAAACTTCTTTGTCATATATCAAAAATTATTAAGTTGAATCCTCTTGTTCGATCTGTCGATATCTGTCTAAAAATGGAATTTTAACGATTTTTCTATGCATATAATGACTTGAATGCCGCCTATAATGAAATCCAGTCTGAATTATCCAGATTATTGCAAAGATCGCACCAATCCATTCAAAATACCGAACACCATCCATCTTGGGATCTAGACTCCCCATCATAATCACCCAATCTTCAAATGTCATTTGTTCCAAAGGATACATGTAAAATATTGTTCTGAAGTACCAAGGTAGAAAGATAATAGCAATAACTACAAGATTAGTTGTGCAAACCCATTGGATCGTTGAGATTTTTCCTTCAAGTTCCATGGTTATTGTTAAAAGTAATGCTGTTAAGACTGTTGATATGAAGAAAACTGAAGCAGATATATCGTGAATCATTAAAGCATTTTCCATATCATAGAAAAGTACGATTATAAAAGATGCAAAGGAAATTATCCCAAATGAAAGACTACCAATGAAGATAACATTCGTGATTTTGGAATCGCTCCATAACCATAATTTTAAGGCATATATGAAAGGAATCATTAATATAAAGGTGAATGTCATCCCAATACCGAAAACAATTCCAGATCCATGTGAACCTACCCCTAAACTGCTTATATAATGAGTGAAAATATTAATTGGTTCACCTAACGAATATAAAATAAAAGAAAGTATAAATGTAAAAACTCCGATGATTCCTGATGCTAAAGAGAAATATTCTGCAGGGATAATTCTAAACAGTCCCGTAAAGAATTGATCAAAAAGACCCGCAATTGTCAATTTTCCTTTATTTTTTTCAGCGGAAGCATTTTTATATTTGATAGATTCAATTGAATTGTCCTTAATTTCTTTTTCAGAGTCATCTTTATTTTTATTTTTTCGAAATAATTTTGATTTATTTTGTTTAAATTTTGTTTGAATTTTGTTTCACCAGAAACAATTTTTTTCCTATTAAATTGTTATAAATCGAATCATATAAATTTGTATTATTTAAACTCAATGAGAAAAATATGATCTCAGTTGTAATCTCTATTGTAATTATCCCAAGGTTGAATGATTTGCGGAGAATTTTTCCATTTTTTTTAAATATCTGATGCAATTTTAGTAAATTAACAATTACAAATTTTTTTAATGTAAAAATACTATTGAGGGAGAATCTAAGGTTGGCATTGCAAATGGAATCTATGATGAAAAATAATAATATAATGAACCGAATAAAGAAGTTGGACAAATCTAGTGCAGAAGTTAACAATCACTTTGTTTTCAAAGAAAGTTTAAATTTCAATTTTCTCTATCATTTGTTTTCTCAAACTCTTGAGCATTTATTTAATAATATTGAGAAGATAACTGAAAAAGAATTCAATAAAAAAATGGAAATGTTGGATGAGACTGTTTCCAGACTTCAATCGTTTGTAATCGAATAGTTAGTCTGTGTTTCTAATTTTAACTTTTTTGCTTAATAATTTAATTATTTCTTACTACTTCTATTTAATTTCAAAAATTTCGATCTCATATTTTAAATCATGTTCCATAAAATTATGATCATCGCTCTCCCAAACAGGAATTCCAGTAAAATCATCTATTCCATCATCATCATTATCAACATTTGCAGGTATAATGAATGTTTTTATGTCTCCTTCTTTCATTCCTAATAAATTGTAGTAAAGTCCAGGAGGAAATTCTTCGATAGTATTTTCCTTAACTGTCCACTCATAACGCGCATCATTATCAGCTAATTCTGTACCGCTAAAATCTTTATCATTATTAAAATCAATAAAAAAGTCATACTTGAATACAATGGTGTCCCCGTCTTGAATTCCAGAGCCAGTTCCATTAGGATCATCTGGATCTTCATCTATCTTATTACTTGCAATAATTATTCCAGATACCGATGCACCTACAATTATACATACAACCACAAAAATTGCAAAACCATTATTGGATTTTGAAGATTCTGTCTTTGAAATATGTTCATCATAGTATTTCGATTTTGGCTTCTTTACTTTTGAATTTACACCGACTTTTACTTGAGCTTTAGCTTGAAATTTACTTTTTACCATATAGAAAAACCATACAATTTTTTACAAATTATTAAAAGAAAAACAATAAAAAAAATTTCTTGATCATTCATGTGAACTAATAATTTTAACAAATTTCTCCTTGGATAATTTGTCTTCATTAATTGGTTCTGTTTGTATTACGGTGTTAAAATATTTCTTGATTAATTCATCCAGTGGGATTTCCAAAGATCTTCCGTTAAAACCAATAATTTTTTGTCCGAAATCTAACTGAATTTCATCTTTAAGTTTTAAAATAGCCTTTTCTATCAATCTAGGATTATCTTTTATAAATAAAATTAACCAAAAAGAATCCCCATGAACTAAATTGACATAACCACCTTCAATTTCAATAGTCCTTAGTTGAGAGCCGGTGATTTCTTTAATTAAAGATAAAATCCCAATAAATGCACCAGAAACTAATGCAGAGTCTGACTTTTTCATTTGATATGATATTTTTTCTGATAAAGGAGCACCGTTATCATGCAGAATCATTAAACCTAGAAGTGACTTTTTGGTTTTTACTTTTTTAATAAAATAACCACCAACTAAACTACTAATTAAACCGATAAAAATTGGAAGTGATATTAACCAAAAAATGGATGATATTACTTCAACTGCCCGTTCTAAATTCAAACTACCATTGTAATAATCACTTATTACATCAACTACAATATCATAACTGCCTTCTTCAATATCTGAAGGAACTTTCCATGAAAATTCTTCTTTACTATATATACCTTTCAAAGTTTCAAAATAAACCAAATCACCATTTAAATGATTTCCCGAATGAAAAATTCTGATTTCAATATCGACGGCCCTAAGTAAATAAGCTTGATTTCCAATGTCTTTTAAATTCAATTCAAAATCAATGGTATTTCCAGGAGATATTGTTTTTCTACTCTTACTTAACTCCATTGTTACGATTCTTGGATTAATTACTATTGGAATTTCGGAATGAATTAGCCCGTAATTTTCTTTTTCAGCCGCTATTGAAATTGAATAATTTCCTGGTAATATTCCAAATTTATATAAATCAAGTGTGTGGGAGTAATTTCCGTTCTTATCCATTTCCATTACACCTGAAAGATCCCAAAAATTATATGTGACTATTCCATCTGAAATAGGTAATTGACTATAAGGATCCTTGTATTGACATGTAAATGTAAAATTATCTAAAGTATTACCGTGTATTGTGGTTGAAATTATTTCGGAAACCTTGCTTAAGTTAACAAGATTTGAATAATAGCCCATTTCGTTAGAACCATTGAAGAAAATCTCAACAGTCAGGGAATTTAAATCTAAGAGTGGGTCCAAATACCATTGAAAACTTTGATATGAAACATTATAACTTGAATTTTGATGTATTAATGTCTCATCATCCCAAATAAATGCATATATGTCACCAATTCCTTTTGTAGAAACATTAATTGTATTGATTGTTCCAAATTGCAAATTATCATTAAGAATGACTGATTCAACGTAATTTTGACTTTTAAAAATAATATGAGTAGCTTCGGTGGTAAATTCAATAACTTCTGAAGAAATTTTAATGAAACCTATACCATCAGTTTGATTAAATATTTGAAGATCATCGTAATCATCTTTTATTCCTGAAACATTAATACTGTAATCAAAATAGGAAAATTCTAGATAACTTGAATTTAGAGTTAAATTCCACTTATAATAACTTTCTTTAAATCCAAAGTCATATGAAAGAGTTTTTGACTTGAAAAATGTACTTTCAATTAAATATGAAAAAGTTATAGATTCATTTGCACTAACTGTTAATGTTGTGTTAGAAGAACTAATATCGTCTAAAATTTTTACAAAACCTTGTCCCAAGACTGTGTTAATGACAGGAACATCATTTATTTTCATTTCTACATCTTCAGGTTTATATTGAATTGAGGTATGTACTTTTAGTGTTAGATCAAAATCAGCCAAATTCCAAGCAGTTCCATTAAATTCCCAAGTTTCTTTATCATTTGAACTATTTTTATTCCAAGAATCATATTGAGGACCATAAGTATTTTCTTCCATCCACAATAAATATTTCCCAGGTGTGAGAGAAAAATATGGATTCATTGAAATTTCATGCCAACCCAAATCAGAATCAATTAAGGGTTCAAATTCATGAAGGATCTCTCCTGCAATCGAATTATTTCTTATTTGCATTTGAACTTGTATTGGTTTTTTATCAGTGACATATATTGAAAAACTTGTTAAAGACACATTTTCAGATATATAAAATACTTGTGCTTGCTCAACTTTGGATGATTGAACAGCTCCAATTTCAACAACAACATCAACATCAATTTCACTAGAAATCTGTAAATCAATATCAGCACTAAATGTATCATATTCAACAGGAGTTTCAAAGGATAAGGTTTCATTTGTAGGACCTACCCAAGAATAATTTCGATTTATCATTTCAGATGAATTGAATTGAATTTTTGATGAAGGGCAGTCATCTTGAGTTCTTGGTGTAAAAGAATTATCTTGAGAAAGGTTTTCTTCATCAAATTTTGTCTGATTTTGAGAAATAAGTATGTTATTATCAATATTACTAGGAATAAGAAACGGTAGTAACCCAATAATAATTATAAATAACACTATTTTATTTTTTTCATGAGTCCGCAAATTAATCTATGTTTTTTTTGGCGGATAATGTCGTATCTATCTGTAAATTATTGTCGGTGGATTGAGAACTTATCTCAAAAGATGGATAAGCCACTAAG
>JAUWMK010000097.1 GCA_030613185.1 Promethearchaeum sp. | reverse complement strand
CTCCTTTAAAAATATGTGCAGAATAACCTGCTCTTTTGCAGTAGGATGTTCTCCTATTTTCTTCAATACGTGATACTATTAAATCATTTGATCCTTAAAGCTTTGAAGTTTTGGTTTGGATGTTTCTTTATAGTTTTTTTTAATTTTTTTTCATGAGTCCGCAAATTAATCTTAGTGGATTATCCATCTTTTGAGATAAGTTCCCAATCCACCGCCCATAATTTACAGATTGATACGACATTATCCGTCAAAAAAAATTTAGATTAATTTGCGGAGTCTTGTTTTTTTTAGGTTTTTAGAATAATACCAGATTAAATCTGCTGTTTTAATAATTCCCCAAAAGCTTTGGCTCGAGATAAATCATCATCCGAAGGATGACCTATTGGTTCTCTTGGCTTTCCATGTTTCCATTGCGTGTAGAACCTTTGGAATGGAAGCGATCGGAAAGAATTGACACTTGATTATTTTTCATCAGTATTTTTTTCATCCTTTCAAACATGATATCTTTAATCAATCTTGGATTACTTTTTTATGTCATAGGATTTATTTCATCTGGCGCTCCACTAGTAAAGAATAAAACGATTTTCTTTCCTGCAATATTTTTTCGATGTAATTTTTTTAAATAACGTGCACCAGTAAAACTGATCCAACCTGAAATTATCCAAGATCCCAATACAATTAAATCAAAATTTTGAAGATCTGGAATATTTTTATTATTGTAGCGTTCTGTATATAGTTCTTTGGCTATTTTAATTGCAACTTTCTCAGTATTACCGCCTCGAGAATTATATAGAACTATTGCTTTCCCATATTTTACTTTAAAATGGTCTACCATATAAAATTAGTATAGTCAAATAAAAAAAGAAAAAATTTCTGGATAATTGATTTATTGCAAATTCCGTTTATTTCGGATTTCCATAACCACAGCTGCGCTTGCACTCAAAGAAATTAGAATAATTAAACCAATTCCTCCAATAGATAAACTATTTCCATCAAAATCCTTATAATAGGAGACAAAGGTCGGATCCATTGTAATTGCATAACCGTCCCAATTAAAACACATTGAATACATGTAGGATGCACTTTTATAACTAATTGTTGAAGCCATTCCAAGTTCAGCATCTGAATACATAATATAGTACCCATAAAGTGGATTAATAGCTACAGTATTTTCGTATTCATTTCCATCTTTTCCCCATGTATAATTCATGGAGAAATCCATATTCATGAACTCTTCATCTTCCACATCAACAGAAACTTCTCCTTCAACAGGCACTGCTTCATCAAAATTTGCAGATAGGTATGGGTCTGTTGTTCCTACTTCATCATATGCAAGAATTTCGCTATATTTATCTGAATAAACACTATAATCAATAGTCATAGATAATTCACTAAATGCATCAATCATCCCTTCTGTAGTTGGATCAGTAAAATCTGCAATATCGTGCTTTATGGCTATGTTTGAACCAGTATCATCACCTTCATAAAAGAACGAAACATTTAAGAAGTCTACATTGCATGGAACACTCAAATTTTCTTCTGCTGAATCTTCCATAAACCAATTATAATTTGAAGCATATGGAACTGCTAAGAAGTCAATGTTTTCCAAGCATATCCAAAATTCGGCAGTATTTTCTGTAATTTTAGGTTCTCCCCAAATCACATCTCCAACCGATTCGATACTTAATGAATATTTTTCCTCAGATTCGGTTGTATTAAGCTCATAATCTTGAGAAACAGACACGCTTTCAGATTGAATCCAAACTTCACCATTTTCACTAATGTCTTCATAATATGTATCAACAACACCGTTTCCATTCATATCTTCATACAATGACATTCCCATATATGCAATATCTTGCGAAATAAAAGTAAATTGGTCGATTGTATCATCATATAAACTAACCCATTGGCCAATATTGTAAGAAAACCAAGTCCATGAATAAGTTTCATTATCGAAAGTTTCGTTTTCAAGCATCATTTGGGCCCACTCCCATTCCCAGTCATGAAACCAATCATCTTCATAAGGAGATGTAGCTGCAGCAGATAATAATGCAGGATCTATTTGATCTCCTACAATAATTTCATCATCTTCATTATATTCGACGTTATACCATGTATAGTTTATATATCCGGAATATGTTGTTGACCACTCTTCATAGTAGATATCAATAAACCAGAAACTTTCATCGCCGTCTAAAGAACCTTGCATGGTATCATAATCTTCGGAATAACCTTCGTTAGACCAGACCTCTTCATCCCAATCTTCCCAATCAAAATCTGATCCCCAATCAAAATCATCTTCAACATCATCCCAATCTTCCCAGTTATCGTCCCAAGAATCTGTTGAATTTTCATCAATTGGATCTGTATTTTTCATACCCCATGCGTCTTCATTCTCTTCTAAGTAATATTCATCGTAGTCTTCCCAATCTACATCTTCAAATCCAATCCAATCTTCATCACTATCATAATTATTCAAGAATGACCCATCAGGATCATTATAAATCTCGAAATATAAATAGGATAATTCTCCTGAATCAATTATTGTTAAATTATAATCAACAACTACCATGACCCATGTATCTTCTGTTCCGTTGTTTAACCAAAGAAGCTCCCAATATTCAAATTCATCATGATATTCCCATCCAGGAAAAGTTTCATTATACCAATCTAAATAGTAATAATAATCTCCAGCGAATTCTCCTGATAAATGATCAGAATTTTGAGTGTTGGTTACATCTTCTTGTGCCGAGGAAATGTTAATCGCTGCATTAACTAATAAAAAACCAATGCAAAATAGTAAAACCGATTTGAATTTTTTCATAATAATCTCCTTCATTATTTGAAGTTATTTTAATATTAGAAATTCGATATAAAAAGCAATGAGGATAGATTTTCCCCATTAAAAAAATACCCCGAATTTTTGTAACTTAACTCATTTTCAAATTATTGGAAGTCTTCCTGATTATTAATTGTTGGAAATAATAATTTTCTCCTTCCTTGTATTTTTTTTTCTATAAGCTCTGCTTCAATTAACTTATCAAGATGGTATTTCACAGTTTTATGATTTCTCTCAATTTGCTTAGCAATTTGATTTTGGGCAAGACCAGGAGTGGTTTGTATAATTTGAAGGATATCCATAGTAGTTTTACTTTTCTGCAATTTCAAATCAATATTTGACAAAGGGTTTTTACCATGATAAGGAAAATACATTACATATTTTCCAATAATCTCATTTTTAATTATCTTATATCGCTCTAAAATTCCGATGTGCCAATTAAGGTTCCCAGGTGCAAGTTGTGTTTGGCGAAGTAATTCACTAAAATGAATCCCAGGATTATCAACAATTAAATCAATTACTTTTGAACGGTTTTCATTTTCTAATACATCTTCCATTGTGAGGCGATGTGCCCCTGTTTCAATCTGTAATACTCGATTTAATAAAAAAGCACGATATTCTTGCTTGGACATAATAATACCGAATAACGCAGCAAGAGGAATTATCACATACAAGAGATAAATAGGAAATCTTATTGGGGGTTTAAAAGTATAGAAACTGGTAAATGTAGGATCCATAGAAATTGAATAACCCTCCCAGTTTCCAAAGCATAAACTATATGAATAGGGTGCTGATTGGTCATTATAAACAGAAGCTACTCCCATTTCCATATTTCCATAGTTTAAACCAAAACCATAAATTGGTGATAAAGTAACGGTATTATTATAATCCAGTCCATCCTTTCCCCATTTGTAATTTTGAGATAAATTCATGCTCATCAAGGTGCTATCTTCAGTATGAACATTTACTCCTCCATCTACTTCATATGATTCGAATTCATATGAATTCGCAGTTTCATCTATACCAACAATACTGGAAAATGCATCAGAACTGACACTATAATCGATAGTCAACCCCATTCCTTCAAATTCACTTATTGCACTTGAGTGATTATTAGAATATAAAAACTCGGATAGATCATGCTTAATCGAAAAATTAGACGAGTTTACTTGTGTTTCTTCATCTGATATTTCCTGAGGCTCATAAGAGAAAGACAAATTCATATTATTTAAGTAGAATTGAGATTCTTGTTCACTGTAATATTCATCTTCATAGAAGAAAAGATCATAACCATATCCGTAAGGTAGAGTAGTTAAATTAACACCCTCTAAATTAACCCAAAAATTAAGATTTTCTGAATATTGTTCAGAATTTATTCCAAATTCGATATTTTCAATAGAACCCATATTAATAAAATACTCGATTTCAGATTGACTTAAATCATAACTGATATCACCAAATTCTTCGTCATAATCATAAAATACATCCGCAATCCCATTTTCATTGAGATCATTATAAATTGACATACCAGTATAGGATGTATCTGTTGTTATGAAATTTGCAGAATCAGAAACTACATCAAACCAGCTAACCCATTGACTGAGATCATAAGAAAACCATGTCCAAGAATAGTTACCATCAAAAGTATCGTTTGTGAGCATTGTTTGGGTGATTTCCCAATCATACTCATATCCTTCAACGGGTTCTAAATCAATTGAATTGGGATCAAATAACTCACCTGTATTATCATTATACCAAGTATAATTTACCGTTCCAAGAATATAATCATCCCAATCCTCAAAATATATGTTTAAAAACCACCAACTTTCATCCCCGGTTAAACTTTCGTACATTATATCATAGGCATAGGTATAATCTTTATACTGATCATCTTCTGACCACATTGCTCCCCATTCAGTAGTTTCAATGAGATCTTGATCTTCACTACCATATTCCTCATGTTCTTCCCAAAAAAGACCAATATATTCACTCCATCCTTCAGAATAAGAATCCCAGTAATAATATTGGTATCCTTGCCAATCAACAGATTCAAACTCCGTCCAATTATCTTCCCAGTTTTTCAGAACGCTATTATCTGGATCTTCAAAGATTTTAAAAGTAAAATATTGTATATCCCCAGAGTATGAAGTTGTAACGTTTTTTTCTGTGAGAATTCTGACCCAAATATCGTCAGTTCCATCATTTATCAAAAAATAATCTTCATATTCTGAATTATCTGTTAAATTCCATTGATCTAAAGTGGAATTCTCCCAACTATAATCAAAATAATAATCCCCGTTAAAATCCCCCAGATTATTTGGAATATTTGATGAATTTAGTGAACTGTTGATTGCGCGCGTATCAATTAAAGATGACACACCACCTATTAACAATATATCAAAAAGAATTATCAGGAAAATTTTTGAACGGTTGATATTTACACACCACACTTCTTATTTCATATATATCATTTTGGGCATTAAAAGAAATGAGGTTGAATTTTCCCCCTAAAAAAAAAGTAATAAAATCAAACAAAAAGAATATCTCTCATTTCTGAGATAATCATATATTCAACATTGCATAGAAAGTATAAAGTATAAAATGGTGTTTTAAGAGATATATTTTCTCCTTAGAGCATTAAGATGTCTGATTTTTCATTTTCATATTTAAAAGATAAATAGTCCATCTATTGTCACTCATGATAAATAAGGAAATTGGGGGAAAATCCAACCTCATTTCTTAAATTAAAATCTACTCCTTTTGTTAATTAAAGTATGTTGAATTTTTTAAAAAATGGAGATTAAATATGATTGCAAGTTACGTGTTTACAAGTTTCATACGGAATAAGAAAAGAATATTCTTCTTAACAATAGGAATAATTATTTCCGTAATGCTACTTACGGGTGTCATTACTGCATCTAAAGCAATGGGAAAAGATATGATAAACAGAAATCTTGATTCTGTTAATGTAGATTTCACATTGACCACAGCTGAAACCAATTCGACCAAAGTTCTGTCAAATCTCGAATTGCTTGAAAATGAAATTGAAGGTTATGAAGGAAGTTTTGCCTCATATCACTTCTATTTCGGAGAAAGTATAGTTTCAAAAGGTCCACAACCGATTGACTGGAATAAGTTGAATCTTACTGGTGAAAGTTACTATTCGAATAGGAATTCAACTCATCTATGGGGAGCTAAGGGAGACATTTTTGAACGGGAACAAATGACTAAGGTGTTCTCATTCGGAAATCAATCATTGAACTTAAATCAATCCGGAATTTACATAGATTCTGCTTCTGCTCAAAAAATGAACATTTCCCAAGGGGATAAACTCAACTTCGGAACATACTACATGACTTATAATTATGAAACTGAGAATGAAGACTTAGCTACAGCCCAGTTAAATAATATTGAAGTATTGGGAATCATTAATATTCAAGACAAAGATACTTTCTTCAAGTTAATTCAGAATAAAGAATGGGCTTCTTATTCGTCATCAGATATTTTATTCGTTGGGAATGATGAATACATCCAAGAAATTAAAGTGAATTTAACAGAAAAAATTGAAGATTCAGTTTCTCAAAAAGGAGACACATATAATAATTATCAAAGCGAAACCAGATTCTATGGTATATTCATTGACCATGATACATTACCTGTAATGGATATTAAAGCATTGAAGAAAAGCATAACTCAAATGACCACTAGGATAAAACTAGTTGGGAAAGATTTTAATTATGATGTTTCAAGTCAAATTTCTCAAAAATTGGATAATATAGAAAGTGAATTGAGAATTTATCAGACAATATTTATCATGATTTCATTACCTGTGATAATACTTGGATGGTTCTTATGTAAAACGAACTTCTTTTTGTCGTATCATAATCGTAGAAAAGAAATTGCTTTATTAAAATGTAAAGGAGCAGTTTCTAGTAAACTAACCTTTGTTTTTCTAGGTGAAGCCATGTTAATTGGATTAAGTGGAGGCTTTTTCGGAATAATCCTTGGGCAAATAACTTCAAAATGGGTATTACAAAGAATTTCTCCGCTAACAGCAATAAACTATAAGCCTTTTATGTCAATGGATTTATCGTTATGGTATGTTGGGATTGGATTAGGACTCTTGATTTCATTACTAGCTGTCATCAAACCCCTAAAAGATTATATAAATTATAGCCCAGTTGATGGTTTGCAAAGTTACCATGAGGAAGCTCAAACTACCCTTCCTACAAAGAAGAGAGATTATCTTTTCTTGGTTATCGGATTAGCACCAATAATAATTTCTATGCTGAAACTCGATATATCATCTTGGGATCCATTGGTTATGGCTTTAGTAACCCTCTCAACAGCACTAATGCCAATTGCACCATTTTTGCTAACTTATTCTTTAGTCAAAATACTGTGTGTATCCAAAATTGTGTTTGAAAAAGTAATAAATGGTATCAGCAAATTATTTGGAAAGAAATATTCGGTATTGGCATCTAAAAATATTATTCAAAATCGAACGCGGTCATTTCGGCTATTGTTTATTGTTTCTATGGCTTTGAGCTTTCTACTAATGGCTTCAACTATTCAAGAATCCGAAATTCAGTATCAAGAAGATGTGTCAACAATGGCGACTGGGAATGGAATTCTTGTAAGCTATTATAATTGGGGATACTCGGGAATAAATCTTACCGAAATTGAAAGTGCGGTTAAACAGAATAATTTAAGTGAACATATCGAAGATATTGCTTGGATGTTTCAATATGAAGAATCCAAAATAAAAAATTATGATGACGGGGGACATACTGAGGATGATGGTGGTTGGTATTATTATGGATCACCTGTTGTATATGGTGTTTCTATAGAAAACTTAAGTAGAAATATGGAATTAAAAGATTCCTGGTTTACCAATAAAAACGCCCAACAAACATTAACCAAATTAAAATCTATAAATAATTCCGCGATTATCCCTAAAAATCTTGAGGACCAAGGATACAAAATTAATGATGTGGTTGAAATCGAGTATATATTAGCAAATGGAAGTACTGGAGTGAAATCTCTTACAATAATTGATGTTTATGATATCTTTCCTGTTGTGAGTATGAATGACTACCAACAAACCATAATAGTGAATAATGCAACGATTAGTGATGGAAAATTAAATAGTTTAGAAATAGTAGTCTACCCAAAAAACAATGTATCGGAAAGTCAATTATCTTATGAAAAAATCGAAGAAAATCTACTTTCATATGATTCCAATGGGAATGCATACAATCCAGTTGAATATATGGAGGATTCAAGCGGAATGATCTATGCAATAGTTAATTTCTTGGATTTGGAGAGTTATTATCTTCTTACTATTGTTACATTTGCGATTGGTTTTATAATGTATATTAGTATTTCAGAAAAAAGTAGAGATTTCGGAGTATTACGGGCCAGAGGTGTGGAAAAGAAAGAAATTTATAAAATTCAACTCGCCGAAGGCACGATACTACTAATTTTCGGAGGAATAATCGGATTTATTGGAATTTTAGGTGCTTTTACGGTTGTTAGCAATCTTAATGCATTAGAATTATTCAGTAGTATGAAAAGGACGTTAGTGGTACCATGGATTAAAGCAGGTATACAATTATTGGCAACTTTGGTGCTCTTTATTTTGAGTATTGGTTTGTCTGTGTTCTATGAAACTAAGAGATCAGATGTCGGAAAAATCGCGGATTTACTCCGTGTTTAATTTTTTTTTTTTTATATTAATATTACAATGGTGAAAAACATGATTGAAACAAGTAAACCAGTAAACTCACTTGAAGATTCAAATATCCAAATTCAAGTTAAGGATTGTTATAAGATCTACAAGCGGGGAGAAATTGAAGTTGTTGCATTGGGTGGATTAAAATGTAATTTTAACAAAGGAGAAATTACTGTAATTATGGGTCCAAGTGGATGCGGAAAAACAACATTGTTGAATATGATTGGTGGATTAGATCAACTTAATTCAGGCCAAATAATAGTTGGTGGCGTAAATATTGCCAAGCTTTCTAAAAAAGAATTGGAAAAATATCGAAGAGATCGAATTGGATTTGTTTTTCAATTCTCAAGTTTAATTCCTGAATTAACTGCAGAAGAAAACATCCGATTACCACTCATATTAACAACCGGAATAAATGCTGAGAAAAAAGAATACATATCAGAATTATTAGAAGTAGTCGGGCTAACTGATCGGAAAACTCATCGTCCTGATGAATTATCAGGAGGAGAACAACAGAGAGTCTGTGTTGCAGCAGCACTTGCTAATAAACCGGATATTATTCTTTGTGATGAACCCACTGGGGAATTGGATTCGATAACAAAACTAAAGATAATGGATCTCTTACGCAAAATTATTGAAACCTACCCAGAAAAAACAATGATCATTGTAACTCATGACCCTGAACTTCGTGTGATCGCAGATAGGATGTATTACATTCGTGATGGTAATATAAGCCATCAATTTAGTAAAGAAGAAATGGAAAAGATGAAAGCCAATTATAATAACACATCTACCTCAATCAATAACATATCACAAAATGGAGGTAATTATGAGGAATTTCTGATTGAATTACGCGAGATTGACCATATGGTTAAAGCAAAAATTAATAAAATCGAAAAAAAGATTCATCCAATATAGAATTCTATTGTTTTTTTTTATTCATTTATTCATTCATTATGTTACAGTCTTTAAGGTTATATTCGAACTTTAATTCAATAGTATGAAATTGTCGTGAACTGAGATAATATAATGTAAGCATAAACAGCGATTTCAATCTTTTTCTGAAAATATATTGGATGATCGATGATTTATAGATGCATTATATTCTATATATGCATATTTTAAGCAGATTTATGCCTATTGGAGTATGTTATAGATTATGAGATTATATTTTTGATATTTTTAATATTTTTGTTCATTCTAGTGAGGAAAAGGGCCATAAAAGTAAGAAAAAATTATAACCTTATAGACTGATGTTAAAAAGATAAGAAAAAATAGTCCCCCCTGCCGGACGCTCTATTTTGGTTGAGATAACCAATAATTGTCGAGCCGGCGACATCCCGGTGTCCGCTGACATGATATCCTTGGATTTCCTCAATCATGCGTTTTAAAAACTACAGCCGAGCACTCTACCAACTGAGTTAAGGGGGGAGGGCAGATATTTTTTAATTTTGGATATTTAATTTCGATATTTGACAAATTACGATCCAAAACTCAGAGATCGATAATTTTTATCCAAACTAAATCTTATATCTAAAGGTTAAAGCCATTCCTAAAATTTAACTTTTTTTGTTCTTTTTTGGTATAAATTTAGCCACCGCCATTCCGAAATATGTAGGTGCAGCATAACCATAAAGATGGCTTGAAAAATATGGTTTTTCGGCTTTTTCAGGTAGGAATTCATTTACACCTTGGAAGATGGTTAACGTAGATAAACCACAAACCTTTGCTTTATCTACTATATCATAAGCATCAGAAAGCAAAATTTTTTCATCCAATGTTTGAATCCATTTGACTATTAAATTATCAAAATCTTGGGCATGCTCAGAGTATCCAAAAACACTATCTTCTTTATGAGTGTGGGCTAGATCTCCGCTAAAAATTAATGAAAAGGTTTCTGGATTTGAAGAACAGAAATCTGCAATATGATACCCGATATCGAGGAGTTCTTGTTTAAATGATGATGCATCATATCTTTTCTTAGGTAAGGAAATGACTATTAATTTAGTTTTGGTGCAAGATTTATGCAAATAATACATCGGTACTAATTCTCCCCATGCAAGGGGACCGGGAAATTGGGGATCACCCAGTGTAATATTTGAAATGTTTATTTTCTGTTCTTTCAGGAGCGAAAATAATTTGTCTATCGTGGAAATATCGGAATCTATCTTTATTACTTCTTTGATTTCGGTACCGTCAACATTAGAATCAACTAAATGGGGATAATATCCGCGTAAAATTTGATTTCTATAAATTAAAAATGATTCATCAGCAGCCAATCCATGGGGGGAAAATAAAATAAAGTAATCAGGGCAATTTTTTTTGATATCTTCTTGAACTAAAAGCATCGCTTCATGAATTGGGAGAAAATCTTTAGAATATTCATCTTCTAATCAGGGAATAATCTGCATCCCATGAGGTAAAAAAAAGGCTTCTTTTATTGGCATTAATTTTCAGAATAAGTTTCTTTGAAAATAAATTTTTTTTTCCCCATATAAGAAGGAATATTTAAGGTATATTTAAGGGGTATTTAAGCATCTAAAGATTTAAAAGTTAAATGTTAATAACTATACAATTGTGCATACACCATGTCACAAGCTAATATTGATAAATTTAATGCAGAGATTATGACTATTGAAGAAAAGATTAAATCTCTAGAAGCCGAATATGCTGGGAAAAAGAACCAAGCCGAACAAGAAGCTAATGCTAAATTGGATACTCTGAAATCGACTAAAGGAAAAGAAATCGAAAATTTAGAGAATGATTTAAATCATAAACAAAAAACTTTTGATGAAACATCCGCAGCACTTACTAAAGCTAAAGAAGAACTAAAATTAGCAAAGCAAACCCATAAAGCAGAGAATTCAATATATCTTAAAGATATTAAACTCCATGATAAAGAAGCGGCCACTAAATTGAAAGGAATAAATTCAGAATTAAAGAAATTGATTAAAGAAAATAACTCTGATATTAAAAATCTTGATAAGCAAATTAAGCAAGAAACTAAAGCAATTGAGAAAGCAATGGCAATTTAATTGTTCTTTTTTATCACAATTTTTTAAATTTTTTTTAAATTTTTTTTGATTTTTTAGGAAAAAATCTTCCTGAAATATACTCAACTTCATGTTCTTGTATAATTTTAGATAAAAACTTTTGATTTTCTGATTTATTGAAGAAATCCTGTAATTCAGCGTAATTTGAGAAATTATTTTCAGAATTTTGATGGTTCGGTACTTTTTCTTCCAAATCATGAATTTGAAAATCAATAACGGATTTAATAATCTCTTTATTGAATGAAAAATCATGCTTCTCTCCTTTTATCAATGAATTCATATTGAAAACCTCATTCGATCTGAATAACTGGTCCGAAATATTGTGAATGAATTTAGGAGTTAAACCAGTTAAAGGAGTAAAGAGCAAAATATTATTATTTTCTATATTTAAGAATAATTCTGAATTTAATAAAGAATTTGAAGATATTAAACCCCTATAATGCAAATTTCTATTATTGTATGTATAAACACTCTCTTCCCTACTTTGAAACATCATAATGTCCAGCAATTTTATTGATGCAAACTCAACATAATGTTCTATATCCTGATTTGGTATTAAAATTTCAACTAATTTCTCTTCAATTGCCAAAAGGGAAATAAAATGGATAAGAATAGGATGAGAATAAAAACTTGCCATAATTTCTAAAGAATCTTTCAAATTTGAAGGTATTTTATAGGGTTTAGATGAGTCTTCTCTATGGAAAATAACTGGACTAACAACTGAACCCCTTCTAACTAACATCATGGCCGCAATTAAATCATATACTCCGTTATTCCATAAACAAAGTAAAGAATTTTTTGTTTCAATAGGAAATCCCGCAAAAAGGGTTGGTATTGAAAATGCATAAATATAGACCCCCTTTTCACGGATTTCGATACTGAATTGATATTTTGGATTTTTTTGGGTCACTTTAACATGATACCCTGATTGATTCATTCTTTTTACAATCTCATTAGAAAATTCTTTTTTTAGATCAGATTCCTTCACTACGTATGAAACAGCAGTTTTAAACTTGATTTTAAAAGAATCTCCATCTTTCAGCAGTGACAGAGCATAAAGAATGAATTTGTGTTTTAATTTTTCATATTTCCTTTCCACACTTAATGCAGGTGAAATAGATTGTATCCCAATGATGTGACGAAATACTGTTATGGCTTTAGGAATTTCATTTGAAGGAAAGAAAAATATTAATCGGCCTGATAATGTTAAAGCCGATTGTAATGTTAAATCTTCACGCAAACATATTTTTTTAACAGAATCAACAAGGAAACTTAATAATTTCTTTTGATATGGTGCTGATTTTAATCCGATTTCATTGTATCGACATAAAAGAACGCGATACTCAATTGGATTTGAATTTCCTTGTTTTCCCATATAGTAATTTAAAAAATATATGGGATTATAGCTTTGCGATTTTTTGGGTAATCGGGAAATTTGTCAAGATACCATTTATGGTGAGAATATGCTCTTGGAACTAAATTTGCTGCAGTCCAAAGGAAAAAGAACAATCCTGCAAAAGACCAAGTG
>JAUWMK010000186.1 GCA_030613185.1 Promethearchaeum sp. | reverse complement strand
GTGCTTAGGTCGAAGATAGATTTCTTTAATGTGTCCTTCTGAATTACCAAATGGATCAACTCGCAGTTCTGAGAAGATCATGCCAATTAATTCTTTAGCATTATCAGAATTATTATCAATCTCAGCTACGAATGTTCCTTGTCTTTGTAACGGGTCAAAAAGTCTTCGCAATAAACCCCACTCAAAGCGTTTCTCATCGAAGATATCTTTTCTTTCACTCACAAGTAATCTGGTTAATATTTCAATTTGATTACGGTCTTCGGGAGTTGCATTCCTAATTTTTAGCATTTTGATCACATAATAATTTAAACTATTTAGTTTAAATATTTATTAATTCACTAACCATTAATTTTTTTTTAAATATTGTTCATAACATTTGTAATAGTTGAAATTTCAATTTGAGGAAATAATTTTGGAGAAAAAATATAAAGATTTGAGATCTATCCCCTGGGTTGAAAAATATCGCCCAAAACATCTAAATGACATAATTAGCCAAACACTAACAATTCAATCATTAAAAAACTTCGTTGAAAAGAAAACCTTACCACATTTAATATTTGCAGGACCAGCAGGTACCGGAAAGACATCAACGGCCAGATCATTGATTAATGATTTTTTACGAACTGAGAGAATTCCTCAAGATTGTATACTAGAAAAGAATGCATCCGATGAAGTACGGATGGGAAAACTAGATCAAATTAAAAATTTCGTATTTCATAAGGGAATAACAAACGTAAATCTCCATAAGTTTGTTGTTTTAGACGAAGCAGACAATATTCCAAAGGCAGTTCAATCAGCTTTCCGAAGAATAATCGAGATGGCTCCCCCAAACGTAAAATTTATTTTTATGTGTAATTTCGTAGAAAAAATTATTGATCCAATTTTAAGTCGTTGTGCAATTTTTAGATTTTATCCTCTTCCTCGCGCTGGCTTTGATATAAATATAAAATCAATTGCTAAAAATGAAAAGATCAAGGTCTCTAAGAGTATTTTTGATGCAATCTATTATATTACATCAGGTGATATGCGTCAAGCGATAAATTTACTTCAAATGATTGTAGCACTTCATGAAGATGAAAAGTTAAACAATATTCCAGTTAATCCTGATGTAGTATACGAAATATCTGGTTATTTACCTCCTAAAAAATTAAATAATTTATACAAACAATGCAAATCCCTAAATTATACTGAAACTCTAAAAATAATCAATAATCTTCAAGGATTTTCAAGTAGGGGCTTATTCCGCCAAATTATGTCAAAAATATTAAGTTCTGATCTTAAATATCCAGTAAGGGAACGAATATTAACTATTATTGCTGAATATGATTATCGATTAACATTGGAAGCAGATCCTCAAATCCAAATTAATGGATTTTTTGCAAACTTAATCTCTATTTTAGGAGAGGCATGATTAAAATGGACGAAAAATCTGATTCTAAATTAAATTCTCAAACAATGTATATTCCAGGAGATTTAAAGTCTAGTCCATTATGGAGAATTAAATATCGGCCATTAATGCTTGACTCATTAAAAATATTCTATCCAAAGATTTATCCTCAGCTCAAAGGATATTCCAAAGCAAGAAATATCCCCCATTTAATATTTGTTGGACCGGAAGGAAGTGGAAAAACACTTTTAGCAGAATTATTAGCTCGCGAATTGCTACAATCTGAATTTTCGATTAATTATAAACTGTTATTTGCAGATGATCCGATAGGAAAAACTGAACGGAATGAATCAAAAAAGCAAGGCAGAATCTCTACTCGCAGAATTGGTTCGGGTGCAGGATCAGTTCGCAGATTTAGGCCTTTTATTCAAATGAGAGTCCGCCCATTTTTGTCAAATAGAAAATTCGGGGATGCTCCTTTTAAAATTCTAACAATAAAAAACTTCCATAGACTGGACGTTGAGCAACAAGCCTTCAGGAGATTGATGGAAAAATATTCGAATAATTGTAGAATCATTATTGTCACCAATAAAATATCTGGAATCATTGATCCGATTATTTCTCGTTGTCAATTGATTATGGTCCCTTATTTACCTTCTCATCTTTTTAATAAATTGATCAAAAGTATCTGCGATAAGGAAAAAATTGAAGTCAAATTAGATACATTAAATTATTTGAACAGAATAACTCATTTTAATATAGGGAAAGCCTTAGATTTACTACAACTAACTTATTTAACCTATAAATCCATTAATATTGAAAATTTATCCAATATGAGGAGTAAATTGAGTAGCTCTTTAGTGAAGGATTTATTTATCCAGACTTCTAAAGGAAAATTTCCTTTAATTCGCAGAACTTTGCGAGAAATATTTAAGCAAAAATCCTTATCAAAGTCAGAAATCTTATTAGAATTAAGTAGAGTGGTCATGAATTTACCATTAGAGAGAAAATTGCGAGTTTTATATCTGGATTTAATAGCAACCACCGATTTTGAATCTATTGAATCTAATGATGATGAAATTCAACTTAATAAATTACTATCTCAAATGATGCTAGTTGGAAAGGAGATATAGCACAGAGGTCTAAATATGAGTGAAATAAAAGAAAAAAATATCCCTTGGGTTGAAAAATATCGGCCTCAATCTATTAAGGATTTGATAGGATTTGAAAAAAATTCAAATAAGTTAAAGCAATTTCTTGACGATTTCTTTAATTTACAAACAAAATATCGAAACCTAAGAAAAGAAATTAAAACAATTTCAGATCCTTCTATATTACGAAAGAAGAAACTTCAATTGAAATCATTTCAGTTAAAAATGATACGGAAGAAAGCAATATTACTAATAGGTCCTGCTGGAGTTGGAAAAACTACTATTGCTTATGCCCTTGCAAATGATTATAACATGAGTGTTATCGAATTAAATGCTTCAGACGTTAGAACTGAAGACGCTATACAAAATAAACTGCATGAAACTGTAAAAAGTACTAATCTTCTATCCTTTACAAAAAAAAAATCAAGGGGAAAATTAATTTTAATTGATGAAGTTGATGGGTTACACGGGCAAAGCGATCGCGGTGGAGTAAAAGCCCTCCTCAATATTATTTCAATTTCAAAATTCCCACTCATCATGACATGTAATTTTCGCGATAAAAAGTTAAAAGGTTTATTTGATCTTGTAGAATCTATTAATGTCTCTAAAGCTTTACCTCAAGATATCTCAAAAGTTCTAAGAAAAATCTCCACAAATGAAAATCTTAAGATATCAGATGAACAAATCCAACATATTGCTGTAGAATCAAATGGAGATTATCGTTCTTCGATTAATGATCTTCAAGCTTTAACGCAAAGTAGTCTGCAAATTGATGAAGAAACTCTTGCGAATATCAATATTAAAAGAGATACAGATACAGAAATCCAAATATTCATGGATAAAATGTTTACTACCAAAAAAATCAAAGATGCTAAGAAAATCATAGATGATGTTCTTGGACCTGTAGTAGATTTTCGGTCGATTCATAAATGGATTAATGAAAATTTATTGTCCTTTATAACAAAGAGATATGATTTATATTATGCTTTTGATAATCTTGCCCATTCGGATAGAATTCTCGGATATATCGGCCGAACTCAAGATTACACGCACTTAAGTTATTATTTTGATATTTTGGCGGGAGTTCGGTTTGCTAAATCCGATGAGATACTTCCGAAAAATAAAAAAATCCGACCTCCTCGTTGGTTTCGGACACGAGCAGTTCCAGATGATGAAATTGCTTTAAATCTTCAAAAGCTTTATAATCAATCCTTAAATTCAATTATGAAGGAAATAAGACCTAATCTAAATCTGTTTCTCAAATTCCCGATTGGATTAAAAGAATATCTTGCGTCTATACTTCAAGAAGATGTTAAGAAAATTTCAAAATTGATTGCAAGTTAAAGATCATTATAAGTCCTTATTTTTTTTGAATTCTGTTATCCTTTTTTTCGCTAATTTAACATATTCTGCGGAAATATCATACCCTATAAAATGTCTACCTAATTCAAGAGATGCAATCGCTGTTGTTCCGCTTCCAATAAACGGATCTAAGATTACATCTCCCTTGTAAGAGTAGAATTCAATTAATCTTCGTGGCAATTCTACTGGAAAAGGAGCAGGATGTCCGATTTTTTTAGCAGAAGTTGCGGGGAAATTCCATATTGATTTTGACCATTCTACAAAATCTTTTTTATCTATTGTATTAATTTTTTTTCCTTTTTCGAGCTTGCTTGAAATTTTAGAGAAAACTAGAATATATTCATGCACATCTCTAAGAACTGGATTACTGGCGGAAGAAAAGGATCCCCATGCACATGAGATTCCAGCGGAAGAACCTTTGTTCCAAATGATTTCTCCACGCATAAAAAAACCAATTTCATCCATAATATTGATTATATGGGCATGAAGCGGAATATAGGGTTTTCGCCCAATATTGGCAATATTTATTGCCATTCTTCCCCCTGGAATAAGTACTCTCCACATTTCAGTAAATACGGATGAAAGTAAATCTAAATATTCTTTCAAAGTCAAATTTTCATCATAATCCTTTGTAACATTGTAAGGGGGAGAGGTTATAACTAGAGAAATCGAATTATCGGGAATACTACTTAGATTTCTACTATCTCCCAAAATAATATTATCTAAAACCTTGGATGGAATCTTGCTTGAATTATCAATATAATTTGCTGCTATTGGTTTAACTATTCCACTATATACATTAGAATTATAGAAATGGGATGAATCATGACTTTCCCTTTTTGTTACTCCAAATGAACTAGTTTTGGAGCTTTTCCGGAATGTTTTCTTTTTGTTTACCATAATTACTTCCCTGTTTTCTTTCTATATATATCGCTAGAAATAGCACTAATATGCCAACTACTGTGATTATTGCGGATGCAAGAAACCCAAATTGATATGCATCATTTTCTGGTATACCATTTGCTATTTGTCGATCTATTAGTGGACCAATAATGAAAGTAGATCCAACTCCCCAAGAAAGGAAGAAACTAGCATTATAAATCCCAAATAATCGCCCTCGTCTCTCCTGAGGAATTAATAAAGATGCTAATGCATAAGATGATGTCATTACTAAAACATCAACAGCGCCCCAAATTAATCTTCCAACATACATAAATTCTATACTAGATGCAAGACCAAAAATAAGTAAATAAACTACTGCAAGAAATGAGCTTATTACTAAAATCTTTCTAAGTCCAATAGTATTACTTAATTTTCCAGCAATTATTCCTACAATAATGGTTGCAATTCCTCTAGTATTTAAAATGTAACTCAATGTTAAGGGATCAGCTCCAAATCCTGATGGTAAAGATATATATTGGCTAAATACTATGGCAATTGAATTTCTACCTGCGTTTATTATAAAAAGTGCGATAACAAAAGATAGAAATACCACAAGTGAAAATTCTTTTGAATCCTCCAGTTCTCCTGAAGAATTATTTTCTTTTTCTGGATTATTCCAAGTTCTTTTTGCTCCCCCTTCAGGAACAAGTAAAAGCATTGGAATAATTGAAGTAATCATAATTGCGGCAGCGATAAAAAACAAGGGACCTTCTTTAAAACCATAACCATCATATTGAAGTCCATTTCCATCATAAAAAACACCTCCAATAAAAACTCCCAACAATTGTCCGATTCCTCCTAAACTTGTCAAACCTCCCATGATTTTACTTCTCTTTTTTGGAGGATAAACATCACTAACTAATGAAGACCAAGCGATATTTGACATTGACCAGAAAAATTCGATAATTGATAATCCTATAATAACAAAATAGCCTGCATACTGAAGATTTGTAAAAGTATTATGAACTCCCCATACAATAATAATTCCGATGCCTGCTGAAAGTTCTCCTATAACAATGAATATCCGTCTTTTCTGGATTTTATCCGATAACGGCCCCCATACAAAATTTTGGCCAATTACGCTTAAAATCATAGGAATTGTACCATAAAGAGTTGTGGCAGTTACAGATAAATTAAGGAAAAATCTCAAGTATATAGATAAATATGTGTAAAACAACCCCCGTCTAAACATAGCTAGTATTTGAAACGATGATAACCCAAGGAAAATGCGTCTTAGGATATTTTTGTTTGTTTTAAGATTTTCACCCATTGTTTCATTAAAATTTTAATTGTTTAATTCTTTTTGTAAGTGCTTACTATGAAAAATTCTACCTACGCTGTGATTTTAATGAAAGTAGCTCCCCCAAAAACAATGGGTGGAGCAGATTATTACCAATTGGGGTTTAAAACAGCGAGTGGAAAAAGAATACTGGTCGTATTAGGCGTTTATATGATGGGATGGAGCGGTAACTTAAGCAAATCGAAAATTTATTATTATCATGATGCAGGAGAAAGGCTTATTAAAACTTCGATGAAAAATCCAGAGCATTTCATTGGGGAACGATTCAAAATTACAGGATTTTTACAGACTATAAGTAAAAATGAAGAGAAATATCGCATTTTTCCACTTGAAAGGCTAGTTTTTTATCCTAAATAAAATGAACCAAGATCAGTGAATAAACAAATATAACATTTATATGGACTTGTAGCAAGAAAAAAATAATGACAAATTCTACATATTTTATAATTGGTTTTTTCGCTTTATTTGTTATTCATCTCTTCGGAGAATTTCTAATAATTCAAAATAAAGAAAACAAAAATCGAATGCTAATCCGATATATTAGCAAACCACTTTTGATGCCATTACTCGCCTGTTATTATATGTTTGATAATCCAAGTCTCAATTTATGGGTTATCTTTGGGATTGCAGGAGGTTTTATTGGTGACATTTGCCTTATGATACCGGATCCTAAAGGAACCAAACGTTTTTTTAAAATTGGTTTAATTTCATTCTTACTGGGTCATCTTTTCTACATAATTGCGCTTATTCTAATTATAGATTTTTCACGTTTTCAATGGTGGAGTATTTTACTATCAATTCCATACATTATAATTGGAGTATATGTTTACCCTCGATTAATCAAATACACCGGAAAAATGAAGATCCCAGTTACAATTTATTTAATTGTTATTATATTAATGGGCGTTAGCACTCCGTTGCTTTGGGGTAGTAATGAGCCGATCGGTGTTATTTTATTGATGGTGGGTGCATTAGTATTTATTATTTCAGATACAATAAACGCATTTAATAAATTTGCTAAAGAGATTCCTTATGAACGCCTTTTTACTATGACAACTTATCTTTTAGGGCAATTTTTGTTGGTATTGGGTTTCTTATATGCAATTTAAAGTAATTTGAATGAAATTTGTATAATTTTAATATATTTTCATGAAAATAAAAAAAAACTACGTTTCTGCACCTACGGAGTAGATGAGAACTGACTGATAAATTGTCACCTATTTTTTTTTAAAATTATTATTTAAGAAATTATTTCCAACCAACCTTTAAAATCTCCGTCAAATGCTAATATATTTTTAATTCCATGTTCTTTGCAGAGGACAATATTGGAACTATCAACAAAACTTAGTATTTTTTTTTTTTTTGAGTAATCTTTATTGGAATTTGCTTTAATAAAAATATCCCATGTTTTTTTTTCTGTAGTTTCAGTTAATGGTAGAATGGAGGCAATTTGAAGATCCCCAATGAATAAATCTCTGGCTTTTTTTAATGATTTTGGGTTTTTATGAGTTCTAACTGCGACAATTGTTGCTGTTTCAGCCATTATTAATCTTGAAGTATAAATTTGACCTAATTTTCCTGTTTGAATTTCAATCAATAGTTCTTGAGCACGATTAAAATGATTATCTTTGGAATGAATCAATCCTAAATAGAATCCTGTATCTAAAAATATTGCCACTTTTGTTAAACTCCAATTTTTTTAAGTTAAATAAATATCGATATCTGTATCATTTAGAAGTTCTTTTTGTTTTTCTTTTTCAATATCCCAAGGAACATCCAAGAGATCTTTACTAATATTTTGTATTCTTTTTAATTTTTCTTTATTAAATATAGGAATAGGATGTAATTTGCTAATAAGAGATTCAAAGTGATTTTCTCCTAGTTCAATGCAGAGATCAACAACTTCTTGTTGAGTAGGTTTTCTTCCTAAACGTAATGTTAATTTTGCAACCAATCTGTCTAGACGATTTTTATTATAAATTTTAACTACAGACATACATAAAATATTAGTAACCATAAATATAAAAATATATTTAATATTGAAGATTACTATTTTAATGATTGTTTCTTTGTTGATCGTCAATATAATCTAAAACAACGACCATTGTAAGAAGAATCATGGCTTCGTGGTCATTTTTACCTGGATCTGTCTTAATACCGTATGTATCCGTCCAGCTCCAGAATTTTTTGGAAATTTCTTTACGGATGACTGATCCATAATGGATATCGTTCCCTACTAATATTTAAATAGCAAAAAATTCTAATGCAATTGATTTTTAACAATTTCATATAAGATAGAGGTGAAATCTGTGAGAGAAATCATAATAATTCAACATTGCCAATCGGAACATCATATAAATGAAATGTCAGGAGGGTGGACGGATACCCCACTTACTGAATTAGGGAAAAAACAAGCAAATCTCATCGGTCTAAGATTAAAAAAGGAATTAAGCGGAAAAGAATATGTATTATATTCTTCAGACTTAAAAAGAGCTTGGCAAACTGCAGAAATTCTTGGAAATCATTTGAATTTAAAAATTGTTTCTGAAAAAAACCTGCGTGAAATAAATACAGGGGTCGCGGCAGGAAAAACCAAAAAATGGGCGAATGCAAATAGAAATCCCAGAAAAGAAAATAAATTTGATTTTGATCATCAAGAATTTAAAAATGGTGAAACTTGGAGGCAATTCTCAAATAGAGTTGCCTTTTGCATGGAAAACATAGTAGAATCAGAAAAAAAGAATTTAATTATTGTAACTCATGGTGGAACTTTAAGTTTTATAATAGCTTGGTGGATGTATTTTGAAATTCATATGCATTCAAAATCTTTTTTTTCAGCTTCACCAGCAAGTATATCATTACTACAAGAAATTAATGATAAACGGCATATTTTAAGAAAATTAAATGATACATCACATCTAACTGAACTTAAACAATTAATGGATTAGAATAAACACATTATTAATTTTTTTTAATACATCAAAATGCGCTTGTTGTTTTAAGGTTTTACTCTTTACTTGCACGTGATAAATCTTGCTCTCGGCAAAGCTC
>JAUWMK010000286.1 GCA_030613185.1 Promethearchaeum sp. | reverse complement strand
AAGATTGTTTCTACTGGGCTGGGCATGTTGTTGGTGAAAATTTTAGTTGTCAAGGAAATATTCTAGTTAGCGATGAAACAGTTAAAAGCATGGCGGATGCTTTCCAAGAAACGGAAGGTGATCTTGCAGATAAATTGTTAGCTGTATTAACTGCTGCAGATATGGAAGGACGAGGAGATGTTCGGGGAAAACAGTCTGCTGCTTTATTAATTGTTAGGGAAAAAGGCGGATATGGGGGATTTACTGATGTGTTGGTTGATCTTAGGGTAGATGATCATAAGGAGCCAATAAAGGAACTCAAACGAATATTTGAAGTTTTTGATATGATTATGCTTGAACGAGAGGACCCTTCAAATATAATGAAAATCGAAGGTGATGTTTCTCTAAATATTAAGCGTGTTCTTATTGAATTGGGTTACAATGATATGGATCCTAATAAAATATCGGAACAATGGGAGGAAACAGATATTAAAGCCTTTGAAAATTGGGTTGGTATAAATAATTTTGAAAACAAATGGAAAAATGATGGAACCATTTGGAAATCAGTTTATGATTACCTAATTAATGAAAAAGGCACACCAATGGTTCAACTAAAGAAAATGTCTGAATTATAATTTCGATGGAGTATCGATTCGAATTGAATATTAAAGGCTTCAGCTTGAACAAGGGCTTCATTTTCAACCAGAGAATTCCCTATGAAAAATATACATTTCTTGAATAAAATCTCCAAAAATATTGAAGAAAGACTTTTATATAATAAGAACAACTTGATAGTCATAATGGAAGGTATGATTGAGTCTGGACTCTTTCACGAGAAGATACCATACATAAAACATTGGACCAAAAAAAGCAAAAAAAATCTGGTTATTTTTCCAGGTTCGATGAACCTAATTCAATGGCCTGCAACAGATCCTCTATCATTAGCAAAAGAAGCTCGGCCTTTTGTTCCTGATGAATACACGTTGTATATTTTGGGATATGATAAAAATTTGCCCATGAATCACACAACCGATCAGATCGCGGATGAATTTGCTCAATTCTTTAAAGAACACATTGGTTCTGCCACGATTTTAGCGATTTCTTATGGAGGATTTATTGCGATCCCTTTTGCGGCACGTTATCCTGAATTAACTGAAAATCTCCTTTTAGTAACAGCCGCTCATTCATTATCAAATGAGGGTTTACGCTTAGCGAATGAATGGATGCAACTTGCGGACAAAGAAGGTAGTTACTCCGTGCTCAAAAAATCAGCTGAGTTGTTCTGCAGTGCTTTTTACCGGGTTTTATTTCGTATTTTAATTTGGACGCAAAGAAAGTCTGTTAAATCCGATCAATATCCTATTTCAACTTTCATCAATGCATATAAGCACATGATCGATACAAATTTAGAGCGAAAAAAGTATTTATCCAAGATCAAAGCACCGACGTTAGTGATCGGAGGGAATAAAGATAATTTTTTCTCGGAAAAAATATATAAAGAGACTGCTGATCTAATTCCGAATGCTAAATTAATTATATTAAATTCAGGCCATATGGTACCTATGGAAAAGGCGAAAAAAGTCAGTAAGTCAATTTACGATTTTCTCTTGTAATAGCTGAATTGTGAGGAGATCATTAAGTAAGCATTTTTCCCAAGGGACATTATTATATCTCCTAAAAATTTTTTTTTATGTTTTTTTTTTTGAAAGTATATCCCCTTGGAGCACTTCTGGAATATATCAAATATCCTTGCTTCTTTAAAATATCAAATAATTGCTCGGGGCTATAACTTTCTTTGAGAATTAATTCCAATTCAAATTTATTTAAAATTGCGTTCTTTGAAGAAATAACCTGTGATTTTTCAAATATTATCTCAATTTGATTTAAAATTTCAACAGATATTTTAACCTCAGGTTCTTTCTTTTGTTCTGGAATTTCTTTTGGAATGAATTCTTTTAGATCCTTTCCTTCAATATAATGGTATCCTCTTGGTTTTTTAGCAGAATATGAAACAATTGCTCGATCTTTTAAGATGTTAAGAAGTTTCTCTGCAAGTTTTTTTTCTAGATTAAATTTGCTAAATTCTTCAAGAATCTTCACTTTGGAAGAAATAAATTGTTTTTCCCTGAATATTTTCCTTCCTTTTTCAATCAAATCATCGCTAACTGTGAGTTTTGGAGTAATTTTTACAATTACTGATGTCCCTTTTTCACCAATAAATGTATATCCGCGAGGGGCTGAACGAGAATAACTCAAATACATCTTAGATTTAAAATAATCAAATATTGGACTGATTTCAATTTCAGGGATATCATTATTTCGTAATATATTAAATAAAATCGCTTTTGATGGGAAAAATCCTTCTTTTTCTAAGATAGATTGAGCTTTCTGAAGGATTGGGCTTTCAATTGTTTTTTGAACCGTTTTAGTAATTACTTGTGTTTTTGGAACCGAAGTAATTTCGCCTGATGAAACTTGATCTACTAAGTAATATCCTCTGGGGCTTGAACGTTGATACCTGATTATTCCTAGTGCTTTTAAATCATTGAAAAATTTATTTGATTGAGTTCCGTCAAGTCCTCCTGAAGC
Source organism: Promethearchaeum sp. (assembly GCA_030613185.1). GTDB lineage: Archaea > Asgardarchaeota > Lokiarchaeia > Sigyniarchaeales > Promethearchaeaceae > Promethearchaeum. The sequence goes on along the minus strand of JAUWMK010000286.1, from coordinate 3,655 downwards.
AAAAGCTGCGAGTAATTTTGCTTTTGTTTCAAAATATTCTACATCATTAAATATTGTTGGAATTAGTTCAGACCGGGAAACTTCTGCCGAATCTCTTCCAATTCTTGAAGCATTTCCAGTCGAAGCTGGGACAAATTCATCGTTTGATGTTGTGATCTCTGAGTGTGACTCATCCGCCGCGAGAGCATAAGCGGAGTCATTGCCCGAACTGAAAAGAGATGCAGTTTCCTCTGTTTCAGCTTCCATGGGAACAGGATGGTATGGAGCACCTAAAATTGGTTCTAAAATTTCTGATCCATAATGGAAATCGTTTATGATATTTACTGCATAATCATAGCCAGCAAAAATAATATCTTTTTCTAAATTTAATGTAAAATCTGATGCTAAAATCTTGTTTATTACCCCGTGAATCTTATATTTCCATCTCAAGCGTATTTGAGAGAGTAATGCATCTGGAAATTCATAGGTGATTAAAAATTCTGATCCCATGCCGAGTAATATTTCATTTCGAGAATTTCCATTGATATCGGCAATTAATATTGAAGTTATGCGATCTTCTAACGGAGTTTTAAGAATTGTATTACCATACATATCTAAGAAATACAGAATTTTATCATTTCCACCTGTTACAATATATGGATAACCCGAAGAATCTAAAATTCCTATATCGCATGTTAGAAGCGGTTTTTCTGCAGAAAATTCCCAAATAAGAGAACCATTAAGGGAATTCAGAACTGATAATCCTCCCTCTTTAAATAAAACAACTATTTCCATTCGATTATTCCATAAAACATCAGCAATTTTTACAGATTGGATTCTAAAAGGTAATTCTTTACTCCATAGTTCTTCTAAGCCTGTTTCTGTGAGTGAAAATACTCGTAATGTTTTATCCCAAGACCCTGCAATAATTTCTAAATTTGAATCACCGTTAATATCGGCAATGGCACAGCAGGTTACGAAATTTTCAAACGCTTCGGAACAAAATTCAACAAAATTCGATGTTATCTCTTTATTTCCTTCTTGAATTCCTTCCTTATTTTCATCTTTATATTCATTTTCTGTTTCTATTTCTGCTTCTATTTCTTCAAATTTGAAAACTCTTAAAGAATTATCACCTAAACCAACAATTATCTCCGATTTACCGTTTTTTGTTAGATCAGCGGTTGATACACATCGTACCCATTGCGAAAATTCAATTTTTTGAATTATTTCTAATCCATCAAAACTTAAAATATACAAGTTTTTATCTTGATTGGCAACTGCTATGAATTTATCACTTTCATTCTCTCCTAACGTAACAATAGCAATATCCCTAATGACACTGGGTAATTTTCTACGGAGAATAGAATGAATATGCTGCGCAATCATAGGTTTTTCGTGACCTCGATTTTCAGTCGACATAGAAAAATTGCAACAAAACACAATTAAATATTCCGATATTTTAGAAAAAGTATTTAGATAATATCTGGATGTTTAGGATGAAAAAAAAATAAAAATTAGATTATTTGATGTCAGATGGTGGAATTTTTGGCGTAGTAGTAGTTATAACATGTTTACTTCGTAGCCTTCGTTGAGAATAAGACCAGATTTGCTTGGCTCGAGTTCTTAACGTGACCTCTGTAATCCGCGCAATTTGTGCTATGTTCGATTGTGTGCGCTTTTCTTCAGTGTCTTTGGCTGCTAAATATAAAGTTGCCGCGGCAATTCCTTTTGGGTCTTTACCAGTCCTTTCAAGTCCGGCTCTTCTTGCGGTGAAAAGTAGTTTTTTTGCTTTTTGTTGAATCGGCATGGATAGTTTTAATTCATTCCCAAAGCGAAATATTAATCGTTCTGAACAGATTGGGCTGTACCTTAATCCTAATTCTGGTAAAACTTCACGAACTATCAAAGCTAATGATTTATGTATGTTTCTAAGTGGAAGAAGTGAGAAATCTACAACTTCCTCTAAAAGTCGTGGGTATTGATGAACTCTAATGGCGGCATAGACGCTGGCTGCTATAAATCCTTCAATTGAGCGCCCCATTGTTAGTTTCTTTTTTGCTGCAATTTTATAAATGGACCAGGCCGTTTCCTGAATAAAATTTGGAATTGCCAAACGATTGCTAAGCGTGCTCAACTTTGGCTTCGCTTCCCAATAATTTCGTTCAAGAGAATTTATTAGTGAACCTTGAATTTTACTGAGTCTGGCAAATAATGCTCTCCTGTTAGGTTGTAACTGTTTTCCTCGAGCGTCTGTGTTAAAAGAGCCAATAATTGTTCGATTTCCGAAGCATCGCCACAATGGTTCCGTACGGCGCCTACTGCTTATCTCGCTCGCATTATATGCTCTACGTTCTGAATTAATTAGAAAAGGTGCTAAAACAGTACCACAGTTAATACAAACGAACTCTGATGAATTATTCAAAATTAGTTTTGGATCGCGGCAACACGGTTCATCAGGAGTGTATTCTAATTCGGTTGGTCTCCGTGGATTCTTTAGGCTTTTATTATTATTTATATAATTTTTATTATTTATATTATTTTGATTTTTATGACTTGAAATAAATACATTTTTTCTTTTTTTAATAAAAGTCACTCCTTTGTCGTTTGAGTCTTCCATTCACAATCTCTTAATATAAATCGATTTAATAAATTTATTTATTCTTTCAAGAAATTGGATCAATTCGGATCAAATTTAATTAACCATAAAATCAATAATTATAATAAATCAATTGTTTATAAAAAATTAAAAAAAAAATCGGAATGAATAAATATGGCATTAATACTTTTCATGGTTAAAGAAGGGAAACTCATCAAGATAGATAAACCAGTATTTACATCTGGAGACGCTTATGTAGCTATTGATGAACCCGCAAAAAAGATTTACGTTTGGCTGGGTGAAAAATGTTCAGTCGATGAAAAAGGAATTGCTGCTGTCGAAGCGCGAAGAATAGATGATGGACAGGTGTTCAATGGCTCAGCTAAGATTCTAACTTATGATCAAGGTGATGAATCTCCTGAATTTCTTTCTAAAATCGGCGGATTAAAAGTGCTTGATAAAAATCTTGCAAAAAGCATGTTAAAAGATGTTATCACCGGTGAATTTGCCGGACAAGCCGAAAATGTTAACGCACTATATCGAATTTCAAGTGAAGAATACGATGGAATTGATGCAATAAAATATACTCAAGTACCACTAGAAAAAAGTTCACTCGACTCAGAAGATTGTTTTATCGCAGATCTTGGAGTAGATATTTGGGTTTGGCAAGGTGCCGCCAGCAATGTAAAAGAAAAAGTTAAAGCAATGCAATTTGCTCGTGAATTTGATGCTGATCGTGCAGGCGGCCAGAGACCAAAAATCTTTATGGAAAATGATGGTGATGACGAATTTATGGACATTTTTGAGGGAATATTACCAACCCAAGACCGCGAAACTGTTGATCTTAAAGTTGAAAAATTTGAAGAAGAACAACCCAAACCTACAATTGAACCAGTAAAAATTCCTGAACCAGTAAAAATTCCTGAACCAGTCCATGTTCCAGCACCAGCACCCACTCCAACACCGGCACCAGCACCCACTCCAGCACCAACATCAACTACTCCACCTACTACTTCTGGAGAACTCCTAAGACAGAAAGCTTCAGGTCGCCTCACAGGTCCTCGGGGCGGTAAAGTA